>NZ_JACJPZ010000007.1:0-109260 GCF_014696335.1 Dolichospermum sp. FACHB-1250 | reverse complement strand
TTCCTCAATATGGGCTGCAACTATTTTTTCTCGGAGATCCACTGAATATGCTTTCATGACAGTATTATCTTTATTATTACTAACTGTACCTCATAACTTCGGAAACTGCTGTATATAGAAACATTATCAGAGTTTGAGAAACAAGCACTTCAGCAAAAAGAAATATTAACTATGATTTCATGATGATTTCATGTTGATAATCCAAAGATATTAGGTTCTACTAGGTTTGTTATTTCATGGAGAAACAGCTTGAACTATGGTAACAATAAAATCTCAACGGAAAGTGCTGTTATCTCATGGTGAAGATGGGTATTTTGTTGTCGAAGTACCAAGTTTACCTGGTTGTATCAGTCAGGGTAAAACCCGTGAGGAAGCTTTAGCTAATATAGAAGAGGCAATATCTCTCTACATTGAAGTTTTGCAAGATAGGGGTGAACCTATTCCAGACGATACGGTTGAGGTAGTGCTGGTGTGAGTAAATTACCTATTATCTCAGGTTTAGAGTGTGTGAAAGCGCTAGAAAAAATCGGCTTTGTTGTGGATAGACAAAGAGGAAGTCACATTATACTGGTTCGTGAAGAACCAAGAACCACTATATCCGTACCAGATCACAAAGAACTAGATAGAGGTACTTTACGTGGAATTATTCGACAAGCGGGTTTAAGTGTAGATGAATTTATTGAATTATTGTGATGTACTAACAAAGATATTCTGGTGCAACTCCGTGTAAAATACAGATTCCAGTCTGTATTTCCTCAACATCATGGGTAACACTTTTGGTCATCTTTTCCGAATTACGACTTTTGGCGAATCTCACGGCGGCGGTGTGGGCGTTATAATTGATGGTTGTCCCCCACAACTGGAAATTTCCCCAGAGGAAATTCAATTTGAACTCGATAGAAGACGGCCAGGACAAAGTAAAATCACCACCCCCCGCAAAGAAGCAGACACCTGTGAGATATTATCTGGGGTGTTTGAGGGGAAAACGCTGGGAACACCCATAGCTATCTTAGTCAGAAATAAAGATACCCGTTCCCAAGACTACGATGAAATGGCGCAAAAATACCGCCCTTCTCATGCAGATGCTACCTATGATGCTAAATATGGCTTGAGAAATTGGCAAGGTGGCGGAAGGTCGTCAGCCCGTGAGACAATAGGTAGAGTGGCTGCTGGTGCGATCGCTAAAAAGATTTTACATCAAGTTGCAAATGTAGAAGTTATCGCCTATGTCAAGCGCATTAAAGATTTACAAGGCGTAGTAGATACGAATACGGTCACTTTAGCGGATGTAGAAAGCAATATTGTCCGTTGTCCAGATAGAGAAATTGCTAATACCATGATTTCATTAATAGAACAAACCGGTCGAGATGGTAATTCTATTGGTGGTGTGGTTGAATGTGTAGTGCGAAATGTTCCCAAAGGTTTAGGAGAACCAGTTTTTGATAAATTAGAAGCAGATTTAGCAAAAGCAGTCATGTCACTTCCTGCTAGTAAAGGTTTTGAAATCGGTTCAGGTTTTGACGGAACTTTGTTAACAGGTTTTGAACATAACGACGAATTTTATATTGATGAAAATGGGGAAATTAGAACAGTAACTAATCGTTCTGGAGGGATTCAAGGGGGAATTTCTAACGGCGAAAATATCATTATCAGAGTGGCTTTTAAACCAACAGCCACTATTAGAAAAGAACAAAAAACCGTCACAAAAGAAGGTGAAGAAACAGTTTTAGCAGGAAAAGGTAGACATGATCCTTGTGTTTTACCTCGCGCTGTACCTATGGTTGATGCTATGGTGGCCTTAGTTTTATGTGATCATCTCTTACGTCATTATGGACAATGTAAAGTATTGTAATAGATCATAAGAATTTCTTTTGAAAAAGATTCATACCGTTATGCTTGGACTAAAAATTATCTGAAAAAACAGAACAATAAAAAATAACATTCTTGTGGGGTGGGCATCCCTGCCCGCCCCAATATGTAAATTAGGTGGATTTTAGTTTATGATAATATCACAGTGTGGCTTTATCTATATTCTGTGGCTTTATCTATATTCCTATATTGTATCTATGAGATCGAGAATTGAAAATAACATTTTATTTATTCACAAGGAAGATGTACCAGAATTTAAAAAAGGCGGTTCGGTAGTTAGAAATTCCTACTTTTGGGCGTTACGTTCCATTGCTGGTCGTGCTAAACGTTATCATGATTGGGAATACGAATCAGAAGTTTGGCTGGCACTAGAAAGAATGCTTTTATCTTTTACTGAATCAGGATATTTGGGTTATCGAGAAACAATTTTAGAGTTTCCTTTATCACAGGGTGAAATTCCTAATTTGCTGCGAAATGTAGCTACCTGGGAATAATCCATTTTCATCCTTTCAAGGATGTTTTAAAAGGGAGAAACTTTAAATCATATTTTGATTGGATTTTATTCTCACAGGAAAATTCAGATAATACACGGAAATCCAGTAAGTTAAGCTCAAACATGACAATGTTTAAGCTAAAACCCCCTACAATTCAACCAATTTAAAACCCCAAATTTTCAAAACAGTAGTTGCTAATTCTGGATCTATACCATCATAAGCCTCCCATTCCGAATGCGGGTCTTTAGGATGTCCCTCACCCACATGACCTGCAATTTTTATGACCGGGATATTCACTACGTAATCACGTTCCATTCCCTTGGGAATAGCTAATTGGATTCTCCGGCCTACAAATTTCGCCCCGCTGGATTTAGCTACGGTTTCACGAACTAAACAAATATCACCAGCAGTTCCCCAAGTAGTTTGGTAGGTGTACAGAAATGATATATAGCTTTCTGGCTTGATTGATCTTTTGAGAACTTGCATTATTTAATCCTTACTGATTTCGGTTCAAGAATTTCATCTAAATACTACCTGCTATATTATAATTTCCTGCTTTTGATAGAATCACACAAGGGGTTTTATCTATGGAATTACCCCTTGCGAAAATTCCTAACCTACGCAGGTGTAAACTGTAATGATACACCATTCATACAGTAGCGCAAGCCGGTTGGTTTAGGACCATCATTGAATACATGGCCTAAATGTCCACCACAATTACTGCAATGCACCTCAGTTCTGGTCATAAAAAATGACCTGTCTGTAGTCGTAGCAATTGCTCCCTCAATTGGCTTAAAAAAGCTCGGCCAACCAGTACCACTATTAAATTTAGTCTCTGAAGTAAACAAAGCTTGTCCACAACCAGCACAGACATAAGTACCAGGTTCATATTGCTTATCCAAGGGACTGGTATGGGGAGGTTCTGTACCATGTTTCCGCAACACCCGAAACTGTTCTGGTGTCAGGATACTCTTCCACTCTTCCTCAGTCTTAGTAACTGCAAACTCTGTATTAGAAAGTGCCATTGTTTCTGAACTCCAATTGATATAACGGGAAAAAAAGGCTGTACCGACTAATACGGCACCCATTTGCAAAAAATAACGTTTGTCCATAAACCTATTATTTGCTATTATTTGCTATTTTTCTTTTCCTACCCTAACCAACTCTAGCAAGTTTCTTAATTCTCCCCGATAAATTGCCAAATATTCCCTAAAAATGTCTTGCCTAATTCAGAAAAATATGTAATGCTCGTAAAATAAATTTTCAAACTACTCTATCTCTATCGGATTATCGGGCTTTACAACCCAAAGTCCGTAAAATGTCAAGTTTGTATCTCTACCTAATCACGACTACTGATAATCGAATATTGATTACAAATCAAGAAATTACCATGAGACAAGAATCTGATTTACTATCTGAGATATGTGATTTTCTTTACCCTCGCAGTTCCTATTACGGTCAGTTTAAACCGGAATATTTAGTTTTTAATGCTAATCTCCAAGAATTTGCTCAACGGGTAAATTATATTTGTAATTTACAAACAGGTGGTAAAATATCTCCACAGGAGGCTTACAAACAAATTCATAGTTTGTGGAAACAATTAAAACAGGCTAAAAAACAGTTAGAAATTGAATAAAGATTTTTCATAAGTAGGTTTTGAGATTAATGGGAAATGATTTTGAATTAGAAGTCAAAGATTACATTGTTTTAGCTCAGTCTTTAGCAGCGGAATTTGCCCAAACTGCCATAGAAAGAGATGCTCAAGGAGGTACACCAAAACAAGAACGGGATAGTTTGCGACAAAGTAACCTACTCAAGCTGATTATCCCTAAAGAATATGGAGGAATTGGCGCAAACTGGATAACTACATTCAAAATAATTCGGGAATTTGCTAAAGTTGATAGCTCCTTAGCTCATGTTTTCTCATATCACCAAATTGGGGTAGTTATTCCCCATATCTTTGGTACAATTGAGCAGAAACAATATTACTATAGCGAAACCGTTAATCATAATTGGTTTTGGTGTAATGCTCTTAACCCTAGAGACAAAAGAGCAGTTATTACAGCACAGGAAAATCATTTTTTACTTAATGGTAGTAAAAGCTTTTGTTCCGGTTCCGTAGATTCTGATATTTTACCACTTTCAGCTATTGATCAAACAACGGGAGAATTAATTATTTTAGTCATTCCCAGTCGGAGACAAGGAGTAAAAATTCATACTGATTGGGATAGCATGGGACAACGCCAAACTGATAGCGGTAATATCAACTTTGACAATGTGATTGTTTATCCCCAGGAAATAATTGGTGCTAGATACAACCAAAATTCTATTTTTACTACTATTCGTTCTTGTATAACTCAACTCAACCTGGCTAATATTTACTTAGGTATTGCTGAGGGTGCTTTTGCATCAGCTAAAAATTATACTCAAAATCGTAAAAAACCTTGGTTGACATCAGAGGTGGAATGTGTTACTAAAGATCCTTTTATTCTTCACCACTATGGTACTATGTGGGTAGACTTACAAGGAGTAAAGGCCTTAGTTAACCAAGCCATAGAATTACTACAAGCAGCTTGGGAAAAAGAACACAACCTCACCCCAACACAAAGGGGAGAATGTATGATAGCTGTGAATACTGCTAAAGTTGCAGCAACCAAAGTAGGTTTAGACATTACCAACCGCATTTTTGAAGTTATGGGCGCATCCTCTACGGGTCAAAAATATGGCTTTGATCGTTATTGGCGAAATATGCGTACTTTTACACTTCATGATCCGGTTGATTATAGACTGCGGGAAATTGGTAAATGGGCTTTGAATGATGAATTTCCCCAAACTGGTGCTTATTAATTTTAATTTTTTTTAATGTTATTCTTGAGTTTACAATCAGAAGTACAACGCTAATGTGCCAACTTCTAGGAATGAACTGCAACGTACCCACAGACATTTGCTTTTCCTTTGAAGGATTCTCCGCACGGGGGGGAAAAACAGATGAACATAGCGACGGTTGGGGAATTGCTTTTTTTGAAGGGAAAGGATGTCGGATTTTTCTAGATGCTGAAGCTTCTATAGCCTCACCAATTGCTGAGTTTATCCGTCAGTATCCCATTCATTCTACTCATGTTATCGCCCATATTCGTAAAGCTACTCAAGGGGAAATAGCCCTAGAAAACTGTCACCCTTTCCGTCGAGAACTTTGGGGAAGATATTGGGTATTTGCTCATAATGGTAATTTACCAGATTTTTACCCAGAAAACAACGGTATTTTTCAACCTGTGGGTACTACTGACAGTGAAAGAGCGTTTTGCTTAATCCTTAATACTTTGCGATCGCATTACCCCCAAGGAAAACCACCCTTAGGAGAACTTTACCACACATTACAGACAATTACCAAGGAAATAGCAGCTTGTGGATCTTTTAACTATATACTCTCAGATGGGGATCACTTTTTTACCCATTGTTCAACTAAACTTTGTTACATTATTAGACAAGCACCCTTTGCGGCCGCTCACTTAATTGACGAAGAAATGACTGTAGATTTTAGTGAATTGACTACACCAAGCGATCGCGTTGCTGTGATTGTAACTACACCACTTACGGATAATGAAGTTTGGACACCCATTCAACCGGGAGAATTACTAGTATTTGAGGATGGTTTACCACTACGAAATATCTAGATTTAACTCGATATTTCTCAATAATGCTGATTTATCCCCTATATATGTGATTTTCATTTTGAGAACATGGACAAGAAGAGGGATAAACGAAAACAGCAACCCCTCTTTTTGATTCCGGCATTAAATTACAATCTGGTATATTTAGCGTCGTCCACTTTGAATTTTGTCAAAGATAGCACTATCTGCAAAGAACTTCTTCTGGACACCATTCCAACCCCCTAGACTATCTATAGTATATAGTTTGACAATCTTAGGGAATTTATTCTGTACTTCTTTGGAAACAGTTGGGTCAACTGGACGAAAACCAACCTTAGTAAATTCCCTCTGTGCTTGAGGAGTAAATAAGAACTTAACAAAAGCTTCAGCAACTTCACGATTTCCATGTTTATCCACATTTTTGTCCACAACTGCCACAGGTGCATCTATAGAAATATTTACTGGAGGAATTGTGTAAGTTGTATCTGTTTTTCCCTGTTGTGCGGCTAAAATGACTTCGTTTTCATAGTTTAATAATACATCACCCTGCCCTTTTTTGTAAAAAGCATCACTAGATTCTCGTGCGTCTTTGGGTAATACAATCACATTCTTAAACACATTTGTCACGAATTTTAAAGCCTGGCTTTCATTTCCGCCATTTTTCACCACAGCACCCCATAAAGCTAGAAAGTTCCATTTAGCACCACCAGATGTTTTTGGATTTGCAGTGACAATTTTAACATCAGGTTTGATTAAATCAGCCCAAGTCTTGATATTTTTCGGATTACCGTTACGAGTTTCCAAAGCTACCACCGAACGAGTAACAATGGCATTATTTGGAGCTTCCTTCTCCCAACCTGGTTGAATTAAACCGGCTTGTTCAATTTTTTTAATGTCCCCAGCCAATGCTAATGCTACCACATCTGCACCTAAACCATCAATGACAGCGCGGGTTTGAGAACCCGAACCACCGTAACTTTCACGAATGATCACATCTTGGCCTTTTTCTCTTTTCCATTTTGCTACAAAGTCGGGAATAATTTTCGAGTAAGCAGCCTTGGTAACAGCGTAGGTGACTAAGGTAATTTCTACTTTTTTACCACTTTGACTGATTATTTGCGTTTTCTGGGTTGTATTTGCGAATATAGGTAAAATTGTACTGATACTTAAACCAGTTGCTAAGAATAAAGCAGGAAATAATGGCTTTGTTGTTACAGAATTATTTGTCATGGTGTCCTTAACTAAGTGTTAACTGGGTATTAATATAATCTGCGATATCCCTCTCGGAATATCGTATTTGTTTCTCAGAAAAGAGCATATCAGATACAATAAATAAAATCAATAGTTTTTACACTTAAAAATAATCATTTTCCTATCGGGTATTGTATGTATTATATATTGCAAATAATTTTAATAAGTTATAATAATAATTAAATTGCTTAAATATTTCTAAGCAATTTAAACTCTAAATATATTTTCGAGTATTTATTAGTCATAAGTGTTTAAAATAAAAACTTATTAAGCAATTCTGATTGATAAATCAGAATCAAGATGATCAGAAATTGATACCTGACAATTAAAGATGTTGTCATTTGTCCCACATACTGCTAAAATCTCCCTATTCCCTATCGTCAATATGCAGTTTTACCTGGTATTGATTACTAAATACCTGCAAAGGGCTTGTAATTAAAATCTTGCGCTTTAGCAAAATTCAAAGAGATTAATTAAAGGAGAAAAGATGAATTTGTGGTATAAATTACTAAAAATACAGCAACAGACCTGGAGAGCAAATTCCCTCAAAAGCTTTGTATCACTTTTTTTAGTAGGAACTCTATTGAGTATATCTCTCGCTGCTTGCTCTGGGACAAAAAGCAGTAATTCACCAGATAAAAAAGGCAATGTAGAACTAACTATTGTATCATTTGCAGTCACAAAAACTGCTCACGCAGCGATTATTCCCAAATTTGTGAAAAAATGGCAACAGGAACATAACCAAACTGTGGTTTTTAAGCAAAGCTACGGTGGTTCAGGTTCGCAAACTAGGGCTGTAGTTGATGGGTTAGAAGCCGATATTGTTCATCTAGCACTAGCTTTAGATACGCAAAAAATTGAAAAAGCGGGATTAATTCAGCCTGGGTGGGAAAAAGAATTTCCTAATGACAGTATTGTGACTAAATCTGTTGCAGCTTTAGTAACTCGTGAAGGTAATCCCAAAGCTATCAATAACTGGGCTGATTTAGCGAGAAATGATGTTAAATTAATTACCGCCGATCCGAAAACTTCTGGAGTAGCGCGGTGGAATTTTTTAGCACTTTGGAATTCAGTAATTAAAACAGGTGGAGACGAAGCAAAAGCAACGGAGTTTGTGACTAAAGTTTATAAAAATGTCCCTGTCTTAACTAAAGATGCTCGTGAAGCTACAGACGCATTTTTTAAACAAGGCCAAGGTGATGCTTTAATCAATTATGAGAATGAAATTGTTTTAGCCCAAGACAAGGGTGAAAAAACTAATTATATTCTTCCTGATGTGAATATTTCCATTGATAATCCCGTTGCTATTGTTGATAAAAATGTTGATAAACACGATAATCGTGAAGTAGCGGAAGCTTTTGTTAAATACTTGTTTACTCCCGAAGCACAAGAGGAATTTGCAAAAGTGGGATTTCGTCCTGTAAATGAAACAGTGGCTAAAAATAAGGCGTTTGCGGACAAATATCCGCCCATAAAAACTTTGAGTACAGTTCAAGAATTAGGTGGTTGGGAAGCCATTCAGAAAAAATTCTTTGCTGAAGGAGCTATTTTTGATAAAATTCAAGCTAAGAATAAACGGTAATTTTTGAGTTATGAACCTATCTTCTGGTGTAACAACTAATATTCAACCTGGGAAGGTGTTTTTAAATAATTTAATTCATCTTCCCTGGACTTGGCGAATTACTTTGGGATATTTAACTATCATGTTATTTATTCCCATTGTCGCCATGTTTCTCAAAGCCAGTACAGAGTCACCAGCAAAGTTTTGGGAAATTGCCACTAGTGACTTAGCATTGGCTACCTATAATGTAACTTTTGTTACGTCTTTATTAGCTGCTTTACTTAATGGCGTGTTTGGAACTTTGATTGCTTGGGTATTAGTGCGGTACGATTTTCCTTTTAAACGGATTATTGATGCTACAGTAGATTTACCTTTTGCATTACCAACATCCGTAGCAGGTTTAACACTGGCAACAGTTTATAGTGATAATGGCTGGTTGGGTTCACTGTTAGCACCAATGGGCATTAAAGTATCCTTTACCCGTTTGGGTGTAGCAGTGGCCATGGTATTTATATCCTTACCCTTTGTGGTGCGGACTGTACAACCTGTACTTCAGGAAATGGAGGCAGAAATTGAAGAAGCGGCTTGGAGCTTAGGTGCTTCTCAATGGCAAACTTTCTGGAAAGTGATTTTACCTCCTTTATTACCGACAATTTTAACTGGTGTCGCTTTGGGTTTTTCCCGTGCAGTTGGGGAATACGGTTCAACAGTAATTATTTCTTCTAATACACCCTATAAAGATTTGATTGCACCTGTGTTAATTTTTCAACGTTTGGAACAGTATGACTATGCTGGTGCAACTGTAATTGGTGTGGTTTTATTAGGAATTTCTTTGGTTTTGTTATTAGCAATTAATTTCTTACAAGCTTGGGCAAGAAGATATGACAATAGATAAAGTTAAAAGGGGAAAAAAACAAAGTTGGGTACCAACAATTTTAATTGGTGTAGCGATTTCCTACTTATTTCTGGTTCAATATATTCCCGCTATTAATGTTTTTTTTGAAGCCTTAAAAAAGGGATCTGCACCATTTTTATCTAACCTGGCAAAACCGGAATTTCTCCACGCAGCTTGGTTAACTTTATTATTAGCTGTAATTGCTATTCCTCTAAATGCAGTTTTCGGTTTATGTGCGGCTTGGGCGATCGCTCGGCACAAATTCCCAGGACGTGCTATAGTTCTCAGTATCATTGACTTACCTTTTTCTATCTCCCCAGTTGTCGCCGGTTTAATGATAGTTTTATTGTACGGGAAACAGGGTTGGTTTGGACCTTGGTTAGAAGCATTAGATATTAAAATCATCTTTGCTTTTCCGGGAATGGCAATGGCTACGGCTTTTGTGAGTATGCCTTTTGTGGCCAGAGAAGTAATTCCTATTTTAGAGGAATTTGGTAAAGACCAAGAAGAAGCCGCCAGAACATTAGGTGCAAATGATTGGCAAATTTTTTGGCGAGTCACTTTACCCAGTATTCGTTGGGGTTTACTCTACGGTTTAATCTTAACAAATGCTAGAGCAATGGGCGAATTTGGTGCAGTTTCTGTAGTCTCTGGTAACATTGCTAATACAACCCAGAGTTTACCATTATTTGTGGAAGACGCTTACAAACAATATGAAACCGAAGCGGCTTTTTCTGCTGCTGTAATTTTGGCACTTTTGGCGGTTGTTACTTTGATACTCAAGGAAATTATAGAACGAAAAACCCGTATTAAAGAAGTTGAATAACCGGTAATGAGTAATGGGTAATGGGTAATGGGTAATAACTCAACTATTAAATTACATCTTAGGAGTTGTTATGAGTAGTGAAAATCCCTTGATAAATAAGAGAATTAGAGTCAGAATTTCTCAAGATCATCATCAAGAACCCGTAATTTCTCGCCTAGTTTCCGAATATAAATTAACTGTCAATATCAAAGCCGCAATTCTTGGACAAAATGCTGTAGGTGACGGTTGGTTTGATTTAGACCTACAAGGAACAGAAGCACAAATTGAAAACGGGTTAAATTATTTGCAAGAATTGAAATTACAAGTTTGGGATGAAAATAGTATTAGTGATTGGTGAAAAAATTGTAGGCTGGTAATAGTAATGAGAATTAATAGTAATGGCTCAACTTTGATATACTGTAGTTAATTTGCACAAACATTTCTCATTTCGGGTTGAAGGTTAATACAATGGTACTCGAAGCCCCGTCTATCAAAGCTAAAACAACCATCACCTGGGAACCTCTACCAGCTAATTTTATATTACCTGACGATCCTGTGGAAAATATTCAACAACCCGCCCTCGCAGCGGCTTTAACCGATGCTTTGGGAGCTTCAGGATATATCCAGCCAGAAATGCTCATTGGCTCGAATTTGGGGCTGGTAGCAACAGTTAATAAAAAAATTGTCGTCAAAGCTCCAGACTGGTTTTATGTTCCTCAAGTACATTCCGTACCAGAGGGGGTAATTCGTCGTAGTTATACCCCTAATACAGATGGTGCAGCAGTCACAATTGTGATGGAATTTCTCTCAGAAGCAGAGGGAGGAGAACTATCCATTAGATCAACACCTCCCTATGGTAAACTGCATTTTTACGAGCAGATTCTCCAAATACCCACTTATGTGACTTATGATCCCTATGATAGTAGTCTAGAAGTCCGTTATTTGCAAGATGGCAGATATATTTTACACCCAGTAGATAATCAAGGGCGGCTATGGATTCCACAATTGGAATTATACCTGGGAATCTGGTCTGGGGAAAGGTTGGGACAAACCATGAACTGGCTACGTTGGTGGGATAAATCAGGTAATTTACTACTGTGGAGTTCAGAACAAGCAGAACAAGAACGCCAAAGAGCAGAACAGGAAAGACAAAGAGCGGAGGAGGAAAGACAAAGAGCAGATAGAGAACATCAAAGAGCAGAAAGACTAGCTGCTAAATTGCGGGAATTGGGAATTGAGCCAGAACCGTAGAACCCTGTAAAATCGTAGGTTGGGTTAAGCAACAGCGCAACCCAACAAAATCAACAAAATCTTATAAATTGGAACTTAAACCCACACGGAAAGTAAAACCAGGACTATAAATTCGATTAACTCGTTCGTACTGTTCACCTAATATATTTTCTAGGTAAAAAGTTAGTCCCAAATTTTTATTTACAGGAATGCGGCCACTAAAATCTAAATTAAAGAAAGATGGCGCAAAATCTGTATTTTTTTGTCCTGCATCATTGTTATTAAAAATAGAACGACGAGAACCACTATTATAAGTAGCATATAAATTACCCTCCCATCCATCTTTTTGATAACCAATGCCAGTTTGTAGCCAAGAATAGGGAATTAACCCTAATTGTAATCCTGTTTCTGTACCAGTTTTGATTTGAGCATCTGTATAAGTGTAGTTGAGAAAAGTTGACCAATTACGACTAACTTTTAATTGCAATGCTGTTTCTAAACCATTGGTATCAACTAAACCAATATTTTGCCATGTTCTTGTTTGAGTATTTACTCCCAAACGATTATCTAAACTACTACCAAAATAAGTAAATTGTCCTAACAGTTTTTCCGAGAATTTGACATCTACTCCCGCAGTCCAAGTAGAACCAGTTTCTGGTTTTAAATCCGGGTTAGGATTCCAATTATGAACCGTATCAAAAACATATAATTGATCTAACCCAGGATTGCGCTGCGCCCCAGACCAACTACCACGAAATGCTACCGTTGGATTAACAGTATAACGTAAACCTCCACTGGGATTAAAATAACTACCAAATTGACTATCAAAGCTTTGTCTTACACCTAAATCTATTTGGAAAGTATCACTAATTTTCCAGGTATTAACAGCGAATAAAGCTGTATTTAAAACGCTTCTATCTTCTCTTTCATTGTTAGCAATTCTCGCAGGATCTGTACTCAAAACATTGCCAATTAAATCGGTATTTTTTAGGTCTAAACCCCAGCGCAATTGATTATTTTGAGTGAGTTTCCATTCATGATCTATCCTGGTTTTGAATTGTTGTGTATCTAAAACTCCAGTTCTGTAAAATGTCGCTCCCGTTGGTCCATAAGTGCTAAAATAATCTCGATTGTAACCCAATGTAGTTGTTAAATTGGAATCTTCCCCTTTACCCAATTTAGTTTTCCAAGATAAACCAACATTTAAACCATCATGATCTAATCTATCTTTTTGTAAGGGGAAACCGAAATAAATTAAACCCCGACGGCTACTGAGGGTAGTCACATCTAAATTTAAAGAATTTTTAGGATCTAAATCTATACCCACACTACCAAAATAAGTGCTGGTAGCTGTATCTGCATTAAATAACTTTCCTTCACTATCTCTATTTGCAGCCCCGACAGGAACAGGATAACGGTTATCTATAAAGAACCTTTCAAAACTAAAATTGTATTTTACCTTATTAGTTGAACCACCATAAGTTAACTGTTGATTATTTAGATTCAATGAGCCAAATTCTAAACTTCCAGTTAATTTAGGTTTACCATAACCTGCTTTTGTGATAATATTCACAACTCCACCAAAAGCTGAAGAACCATATAAAGAAGATGCTGTACCACTATATAATTCGACCCTTTCAATAGCCTCCACAGGAATGCTATTTAAATCTGTTGCACCATGATAGGTACTAATATTTGTATTAATGGGTCTACCATTAATTAGAAATACAGATTGTTCAATGGAAGCTCCTCGATAATATGTTCCTGTGTGAATATCTGCACCATGTCCCACATTATTAATTGCAAAACCGGGCATTTTTTTCAAAACATCAGCAACACTAGTTGCACCCTGTTTTTTAATTTCTTCTTTCTCAATTACATAAGTAGGAGTAGATTCAGGAAGAATGTCTTTTTCTCCAATCGTTTCTAGAGATATATCTGGATCATTTGTAGGTGTTAAATCTCTTGGTGAATTGGGTTCTGTCTTAACTTCATTCTCTCCTGGTTGTTGAGTTAATAATTCAGCATTTGTGCTGGGTAATTCAATTTCATTTAAATTAGGAATATCTGACTTGACTGCATTTTTATTATGCTCATGATCAGCAGCTATAGAAGGAAATGCTACTAATAATTTCAACAAAGATACTGGTAAAACAAAGAATTTTCTATTCATATTTCTCAACTCACACCCGGTAATAACAATCACTAATTGAAATTTTCCCTATTAATAGCAACAGTGTCAAAAGACAAGCTGTCATAGTTGAATTAACCTTAGAAAATAAGAGGGTGACTAGAAGTCACTGCTACACAAACCAAGTCCGCCTACGCGGACTAATAGAAAATTACAGCACACATTTGGTCACTGAAATTATTGAAGTGTCGGCTTGCTTTTGTAACCGCGACTTCTAGTTACCCACACTAGGTTTTTCTCTTTGACGTTCTTGACGTTTACGGTAAAGTTGCGATCCTTTCATGATAAAATTAACTTCGGTTGTGACTGCTTCTCTTCCTCCCTCTTTAGGCGTTAACTTCCAGTCTTGTGCATATTTTTCGGCTGCTTCGTCTAGTTCGCTATCACCACTGGAACGAATTAACCGCACCTGCGTAATAACACCATTATTATCTGTATCAATAGCGATCAATGCAGTACCTTCTGCACCACGCCTCCTGGCTCTATCTGGGTACTTAATTTGACACGAAATACATTCTGCTGCAGGATTTAACTTAGAACTATTTTCTGTTTCGGGTTTGGGTGCGGTAGCTATTGGTTTATTTTCTGCTTCAGCACCATTACCATTACCAGTACCATTACCAGTACCATTACCGTTACCATTACCATTACCATTACCATTACCATTACCAGTACCGTTACCGTTACCATTACCATTACCATTCCTGTTCTGCGGTAACTGTGTGAAAACGGTAGGGTTTGCTGAGGGGATATTGTAGGGACTAATATTGGTTGGAGTTTCTGAATTTAATGGTGGGATATCTATTGGTTTTGTATCTGCTTGGGGTTGAGTAGACGGGAAGTTATTTGAGTTTTCATCTAATTTCTGTATTGGGTTGATTTTTGGTAATTTCAATATGGTCTCAGGTTGAAAATTCGTGTTTTCAATTGGGTCTATTTTTACAGGGTTTTCTATAGTCTCAGGTTGAAAATTCGTGTTTTTAATTGGGTCTATTTTTACAGGGTTTTCTATAGTCTCAGGTTGAAAATTCCTGTTTTTAATTGGGTTACTTTTTGGTAGTTTTGCTATTATTCTGGGTTCAAAATTGGTAACTGTTTGGGATGGTTTAGTGATAAAGTGATTGGTGATTTTTGGTTGGTACTGTTTAGCTATAGGTGGTACAAATGAATTGATTAGACTACTACCTTTTTCTATTGGTATGGAAATTTCTTCGCTGTTATTTCCACCACCGCTACTACCAGAATTGATCTTGACTGGAGATTTTATTTCTGTTGCTGGTTGAACAACTTTTTGGGGTATGGTTTCCAAAATTGTCAGTTCAATTGGTTCTTCTCTAATTTCCCTGACTCTGTGAAAAAACTTATTAATACTTAAAGCTAGTACCCCAATATGCAATGCTACTGAAACAATGAGACTATAGAAAAGAAAAGTTTTCAATGCTTCAGCTTCTTTTTCGCGCTGTTCTATGATAAAACCTGATAACCCCATATTTTATTACTAATTTTGATAATTAATTATTTATTTGATTGAGATTGAGAATACAGTAAAAAATGAAATGAATATGATTAATAGTCCACGCAGGTAGACTTTGTTTGTGTAGTAGCGATTGATTGATAATTGCTATCTACTTTGAAAACAAAGAATATACTAAATTAAGTTCAGTTCACTGCAAATATTTAGCGGGACAAAAAGCCCCGCATATTGTTAAGCCATCAAATCCGATGTAAACTTACTCCTTCCAGTCTTGATCAGCTTGTTCTATTACATAAGCAGCTACATCTTCTATTTGATCTGCTTTTAACTTCTTACCAAAAGCTGGCATAGCTCCTTTGCCCTTAGTAACCTGGGAAATAATTGCTTCAGCAGAGTACATATCGTACTTCTCCAAATCAGCCTTTTTCAAGGTTTTAGCACGATTAACTATATTTCCGCCACCAAGGTGACAAGAAGCGCAATTAGCCTTAAATAATTCTGCTCCATTGGCTGCATCTGCCGCTAAAGCGGGACTACTAAAAGCAACGGTGAAGATAGTTACGCTTAATAGTAATACGGAGATAATCTTTTTCATCAGGTGTTCTCTCTACAACAATGTCTGAGTCAGTGCTAATATCCTCTATAATTCTCATTTGATTTGATTGCATTAGTCAAACGACAGACTGTCAAACTTGGCTCTAATAATTGAGAATTGGAGATTAATTGGTTGATATTTTCAGGGTTTTGGCAAAATGTAAAATTATGTGAATGGAAATTGAAGACTGGCTAAAAGAATCTGTTTATTTTTGATTTGCTAATTGGGTAAGACCTGTTTCTGTCACCCGACAAATCCGCCAATCTTCTAAAATATCTGCTCCCAGATTGCGGTAAAATTCTTGGGCTGATACATTCCAATCTAAAACACTCCATTCTAAACGCCCACAATCCCTTTCTACAGCTATTTGGGCTACTTTGGTTAAAAGTGCTTTACCAATGCCTTGGCGGCGATATTCTGGGGAAACAAAGATATCTTCTAAGTAAATGCCTGGCTTAGTCAGAAAGGTTGAATAATTATGAAAAAATATGGCAAAACCTACAGCCTGACCGTCAATTTCGGCTATAATCGCATCTACATATTTTGGTGAACCAAATAAGTGATCTTTAAGTGCTTCTGCATTACCAATTACAGCATGAGATAGTTTTTCATATTCTGCAAGTCCTTGAATTAATTTAAAAAGCGTTTTTACATCACTAACTTGAGCAAATCGAACAATTAAATTAGTATTAGCAGTCATTAGTCTGTAGTCTCTAGTCTCTAGTCCACAGTTCGTAGTTTATATCCAAATGGACAAATTTTTTTAACCACTGACCACTGACCACTGACCACTGACTAATGACTAATAACTTATACCAACCATCCTTTTAAACGCTTGGCTATGTGGGGACGGCGTAACTTTCGCATGGCCTTACTTTGGATTTGACGGACTCGTTCACGGGAAAGATTAAACATATTACCCACCTCTTCTAAGGTACAGGGTTCGCTGCTGGTGAGTCCATAGCGCAGGGAAATGACATCTTTTTCCCTGGGGGTGAGTACGTCCCCTAAAACTTCCCAAATCTCCTGACGCATCATGTTTTCGTTCATTTTTGCTTCGGGAGACTGGTTGTCTTCATCTTCCAGCAAATCCATTAACTCAGTGTCTTCTTCTTTACCAACACGGTGGTTAAGGGAAAGCGCCTGTCGTCGTAGTTGCTGAAGTTGACGCAGTTGGTGAACCGTAATTTCCAAAGCTTCGGCCATTTCCGACTCCGTTGGGTTACGAGAGAGCTTTTGTTTCAGTTCCCGTTGTGCTTTTTTAAGTTTGTTAAGTTTTTCAACAATATGGATTGGTAAGCGAATAGTTCTGGCATCATTTGCGATCGCTCTTGTAATCGCTTGTCTAATCCACCAATAAGCATACGTAGAAAACTTATATCCTTTATCCGGGTCAAATTTTTCCGCAGCGCGGTTTAAACCCATTGCTCCCTCCTGAATTAAATCTAGAAAAGGGACACCACGATTTAGATATCGTTTCGCAATAGATACTACTAACCTCAGATTAGAACGAATCATTTTCCGTTTAGCCACTCTCCCCTGATACAGGCGGCTTTCCAGTTGTTTTTCCGTCATTTCTAGCTGGGAAGCTAATTCACCTTTACTGGGCTGCGCTCCTGATTCTAATTCTAAAGCGGCTTGTAATTCTTTAACTTCTTCTAAAAATCTCACCCGTCGCGCCAATTCCACTTCCTCATCAGGTTTAAGTAGTGGATAACGCGCCATTTCCTTAAAAAATGCGCCTACAGCATCATCATTTTCGGTTTTATTATATCCCGAAGGACGGGCCGCGGCCATGTCATCACCATTGCGTTCTTCTAATTCCAAGTTTTCGACAATTGAGGTATCTTCATATACTACTTGCTCTAAACTCTCCAGTGATGGTTCTTCATGATCGGTAATATTCTCCAATATTTCCATTGTTCCCAATTCAGCAAGATTCATAGTTTCCTTTAGGGATTGTTGCTTAGTTTGGTACATAATTTTATGACAATGACCTCTTTCAGGCTTGATAGTTTTCCCCTTAGGACAAAATACACCTTATCACTAGCAAAATGATCTCTTTTTGATCATTCCAGATTAGGAATGCAAATCAGTATTTGTCCATGATTTTATCTGTGGCTCGATACAACGTATAATCATTAATGGCTTTAGCATTCATAAGAAATATCTATTTTGTGAATACCAATAGACATATACTCCTTTCTTGTCTCAATTATTAAATATGTTAGCCCCCCCTTGATTATAACTTTAACAAATATCGAGGATGTAAATTAATCAGATCCTATACCCATCCTAAATGATTTGTGAAAAATTTTGTTGGTTGTTGCCTGTAGATATCCTCTGCGTAAAGCTCATAAATCAAGAAGAAATCATATATATTAAATTTTCGTGGCTTTTTGGCAAAGTTTACATTTTTTTCCGGTTTCAGTGAAGAGGGTAATTGAATAAATCGCCATTTTGGTACTAGAGTTATTTCTCTCTACGAATATTTACTAAATGATCCAAAATACAAAAATGGCAACTTAAAATCCGGACAATATTTACTATCTAAAAGCATCTCATCTCGAAAAAAAATTTAATATCTATCAACAGATGGAAAAACCCTATACCTGATTTGGTAAATTCATCTCTGGTTAATTAATAAGAGAATTTATCAGTTACTAACTATTTTCTAGACTATCAAGAAATTAAACTGTTTAATTAGCTAATTACCTCTTATCTATTACCTATTTATTATCATCTAATCCTATATCTAGCGATAGGTTTTAAAAAGAATTATCAACTTACACTTAATTGTTACTAAGCTAATGTAGATAACTTTATTTGCATACTTGACATCAAATACCTGTTGCAGGTATGCTACCAAATAATTGGTCTAGTAAACTACATAAGTTAAAGATTATCAAGTATTATCAATAATTTAAGTATTGTAAAATACTATTTACTTGTAGTCAAACCAAGGGATATAATCAATCAAGCCCGAAAAGAGCCAAGTGCATGAACAAAATATTTGTTTATAAATTCAGAAATTATGTATACTATTAATGCAAAATCATTTGTTATCGCTGTAGCTGAACCTGGAGGATCATATCAGTCTCAAACAACATTATCTCAATGGGTTGAAGTCCTTGTAGACTGTCCAGGATGTTCAGATTTATTTACCTATAAAATACCAGAACATTTACAAATCAAACCAGGGGATATTTTAAGTGTTCCCTTCGGTGGGACACAGGTAGGTGGTGTCGCTATTCGCTTATTAACTCAAACACCCGCAGACTTACCACCAGAGAAAATTCGTGAAGTAGAAGATGTTGTTAGTGAAGGGTTTTTTCCTAGTGGTTATTGGACACTACTCAATCGTGTTGCATCTTATTACTACACACCCCTAATTCAAGTCATTCGCGTCGCTTTACCACCAGGCTTGTTAGGAAAATCACAACGTCGTCTGCGCTTAACTCCCTTGGGTAAAGAAAATATTCCTGTTTACATAAGCCCTACAGCCCAGCAAATAATCACCCTCTTAAACAAAACCCCGACAGCAGACTATAGCTATCACTACATTCAGCAAAAAATTAAAGCCGCGTATCGGGGAATTAGGGAATTAATTCGTTTAGGACTAGCAGAAAACTATTTAGAACCGCCACGACTCACCCAACCGAAATTACAAAAAGCTGTCATATTATTAGATAATAATGATCACGATTTAACACCCCGTCAAAAAGAAATTGTCGAAGTTTTAAGACGACAGGGGGGAGAAATGTGGCAAAATGAGCTATTACAACTTTGTAGTACCAGCACTTCCACACTCAAAGCCTTATTAGATAAAGGTTATATAATAATTGAAGAAAAAGAAATATTACGTAGAGAAACAGGACCCGCAATAGCCGGAGATTGGGCGAAATCCTTAACACCAGCGCAAAATCACGCCTTAGAAACTATTACTTCCTTAACTGGATTTAGTAAAGTATTGTTACACGGGATAACAGGTTCAGGCAAAACGGAAGTATACTTACAAGCCATATCACCCCTACTTGAACAAGGAAAATCCGCCCTCGTCTTAGTTCCCGAAATTGGACTCACACCCCAACTCACAGACAGATTCCGCGCTAGATTTGGGAACAAAGTCCACGTTTATCATAGCGCCCTTTCCGACGGTGAACGTTACGACACCTGGAGACAAATGCTCACAGGAGAACCACAAATCATCATTGGGACTCGCAGCGCCATTTTCGCACCTTTACCCAACTTAGGCTTAATTATCCTGGACGAAGAACACGACAGCAGCTTTAAACAAGATGCTCCCATTCCCACCTATCACGCTCGCACCGTCGCCCAATGGCGAGCCGAATTAGAACATTGTACACTGATTTTAGGTTCAGCAACTCCCTCTTTAGAAAGTTGGGTAAGCAGAAATCAACAATATCTATCATTACCAGAACGCATTCACTCCCGGCCATTACCCCCCGTGGAAATCGTAGATATGCGTCAGGAATTGAAAGAGGGAAACCGGTCTATTTTTAGTAGAAAGCTGCAAGATGCTTTACAACAATTAGAAGCAAAGCAACAACAGGGAATATTATTTATTCATCGGCGGGGACATAGTACATTTGTATCTTGTCGTAGTTGTGGATATGTGTTAGAGTGTCCCCACTGTGATGTATCCTTGGCTTATCATCATGTAGAAGAGGGAGCGCCAGAATTATTACGTTGTCATTATTGTAATTATGGGCGCTTACATCCTCCCCATTGTCCCGAATGCAGTTCCCCTTATTTAAAATTTTTCGGAAGTGGTACTCAAAGGGTAGCGCAGGAATTAACCAAACAATTTCCCCACCTGAAAATAATTCGTTTTGACAGTGATACTACTAGTACCAAAGGTTCACACCGTCAACTCCTCACGAAATTTGCTAATGGTGAAGCCCATTTATTAGTAGGAACACAAATGCTCACCAAAGGCTTAGACTTACCTCAAGTTACCTTAGTGGGTGTAGTTGCTGCGGACGGACTATTGCATTTATCAGATTATCGCGCCAATGAGCGCACATTTCAAACCCTCACCCAAGTTGCGGGAAGAGCAGGAAGAGGAGAAGATCCAGGTAGAGTAATTATCCAAGCCTACACCCCAGAACATCCTATCATTGCAGCAGTGCAAAAACATGATTATCAATCTTTTGCCGAAGAAGAATTAAAACAAAGACAAACCCTTAATTATCCTCCTTATGGGAGATTAATCTTATTGCGGTTAAGCAGTTTAGATCCCATTCAAGTGCAAAACACAGCGCAAATTATCGCCACATTTTTGCAAGACAAAGCAGAATTTGAGATATTAGGACCTGCACCAGCTAACATATTACGAGTAGCCAACCGTTATCGTTGGCAGATATTACTTAAATTTGCTGCTGACACATTACCAAACCTACCAGACTGGATAGAAGTGCGATCGCTTTGTCCAAATTCGGTTAGTCTAACAATTGATGTAGATCCGATTAATATAATGTAAACTTGAACCTCTTACCTCCGTGTCCTCAGTGCCTCTTTTGTAGGGTGTGTTAGCGACAGCGTATAGTTATATAAGATTTAATTTATTTTGTCTCAGGATGTGATTGGATGATTTTTGGTGGGAACTTGGGGATTTTTCAGGATGTTTTTGAATGATTGTTTTTGAATAATTTAAACCATCTATAAACTACCATCCTGTTAATCCTTTAATCCTGGATATTATCTCGACTTACTTCGACAAGCTCAGTACAAGTCGCTCGATAACCACCTGATTTGTGACAATTAACCCATTCCTAACAAATTCTACGCACTTAAACTTACAACATCTATAAAACGTGCAACTGCAAGATTTTTGCGATTGAGTTTAATTTTTTCAATTTTATGTAATGTTTCTGCTTTTATATAACTTTCACCGCAATGAGGACAACTAATAATAGGTAGATTTTTAATTATTAGTAATTCTTCTCCTTTCCCATAAGTTCTGGTAACGTTGCGGATATGTACACCTTCGCTATTACAAATGTCGCATTTCATATTTCTGTTACCTAATTTTAAACTTGATTATAGTTAATACCAGTCCACAATTGTCATTCCTGAAACTCTGGAAAATTCATTCACATTGTGAGTAACTAGAGTTGCTTGTAATGTGACAGCTATTCCAGCAATTAAAACATCCATTGGACCTATAGGAGTTCCTTTTTGTTCTAAGTCAGCGCGAATTTTAGCAGCAGCAAAAGCAGCATCTCTATCAAAATCAACTAAATTAATGCGGTTTAAAAGTTGTTGCAGTTGTTGGGTGCGTTTTGCGGGTGAATTTGATTTAGCAATTCCTACTTGTAATTCAAAGAGAACAATTGTAGGAATTAAAATTTCTTGGTTTGGTATTTTAGCGAAATTTGCAGCAACTTGTCCCTGACCTTTAAAATAGTAAATTAAAGTGTTGGTATCTAAAACATACATTTTAGAAACTCTCCCTTAAAACATCTTCTCCTGTACTGCTGCGAATTTCTTCTAAACTGGGAAAATCATCTTTCCAAGTTCCAGCTAGTGAATAAACTAATTCTTCCCAAGAGAGATTTTGAGAGTTATTGATATTTTGATTAGTGTTGAGGTGTTTATTACGGATAAATTCTGCAAAGTTGAGAATTTCTTCAGCTTGTGCTGGGGGTAGGGTTTTTACAATTGCGTAAATTTGGTCAGCTATTGTCATAATTTTTTGTCTGAGTTATTCGGGATATTGATTTTATCTGTGATGTACTAATATTTTAATTTGTCTGATAGCGAAGCGTGGCGTTAGCCATATCAGGATGTCCAGGATTTGAGGATTTACAGGATGTGATTGGATGATTTTTGGTGGGGAGTTGATGATTTTAATTTGTCTGATAGCGAAGCGTGGCGTTAGCCATATCAGGATGTCCAGGATTTGAGGATTTACAGGATGTTTTTGGATGATTGTTTTTTGGAACTTGGGGATTTTTCAGGATGTTTTTGAATGATTGTTTTTGAATAATTTAAACCATCTATAAATTACCATCCTGTTAATCCTTTGATCCTGGATATCCTGATTTGTGACAAATGCAAATTTCATCACCAAACAAACCATCTATAAATTACCATCCTGTTAATCTTTTAATCCTGGTTATCCTGATTTGTGACAAATACAACTTTCATCACCAAACAAACCATCTATAAATTACCATCCTGTTAATCCTTTAATCCTGGCTATCCTGATTCAGACTTAATAATTTTCTGTACCCCTTAAATGTTACAGTCTACAAGTCTCGACGCGAGAGAAGAACCACAAAACAAAACCCCACCATAACCCCAAATAACAATCCCAGCAAATCGGGGGAGGTGGCCTTCTGGTGCTTTCTTGTCAAAAGTAATATCTGTGTAGTACAACCAGTCCCCTCCTTTTCTCCATCCTACCTTGTCCCCGAACTTCTCCCATATTTCCCTATTATATTCTCTCGTTCCACCAAAACCTTGATAAATTCGTTTCTGCACAGAAAAACCAAATTTACCATCACTGTATTTTACCCACAACTGGTCAATGGTACGAAGGTCTGCACAGGGAAAATTATCAATACTTTTATCATCTAACCAACCTTCTTTTTCCCGCTTCGCAACCACTAACATTACCCGTGCTGTTTCCTCGTCTGCTTCTTTCCATTTCCCTTGTGCGAGGTAGTCACGCAGTTTGCTGTAGTCCATTCCACAGGATGATTTTAGTCCCCCCTCCTCGCTTGCGGGGAGGGGGTTAGGGGGTGGGGTTCTTACTTCCCTTGCGGGGAGGGGGTGAGGGGGTGGGGTTTTTACCAAACCCAAATTTTCCCGAAACTTCAACACAGTCTGAGTCCGGTTTTCCGGTTCTATTTCCATCCCGGCTAAAATAGCATCATTCACCCTTTGACTAATGCGAGAATTATAATGTCTTGGCGCTGGTAAAGGTTCATCATCATATTTCCGGTTTTGTGCGGGTACGGGACTAAATTCACCCTCTTGGTTGAGTCCGTCAGCCGTGAGCAGATAATATAAAGTAGCAGCTAAAGCATAAACATCGGTATGGGGTCCAAAACTCCCTTTGCGACGATATTGTTCAATAGGTGCATAACCTTCCGTTAAAGAAGCAGTCATACTTTTAGTAGCAATACTGCGAGTTAAACCAAAATCAATTAAAACCGCTTCTTGTTTATTTTGACGTAAAAGAATATTTGCAGGTTTAATGTCCCGGTGTAAACTTCCCTTAGCGTGAATATACTCTAAAGCCTGACCAATTTGATCTATATATAATAGTGCTTCGCTTTCGGCAAGTTGTCCCTTTTGTCGAAGATATTGAAATAAAGTTACTCCATCAATATATTCCATCACCACGCCAAAAAGCTCACCTGCTTGAATGACTTCATGGACTTTGAGAATATGCTGATGATCAAAACCTTTAATTGTCAAGGCTTCGTTAATAAACTTAACCTGTTGTTCTGCAAAGTCCTCTTGCAATTGCATTTGCTGGTTGAGGGTTTTAATGGCGTATAATTTACCCGTGCTAGGTTCTAAGGCTTTGTAGGTAGTTCCAAAACCACCACTACCCAAGGGTTTACCTTGAATGATAAATCTACCGTTATTAATTTGTTGCCCTGGTTGCCAAATAATCATACCCTTGTAGATATGGTAAAGATTAATTGAATTATATCATGGTAGTTATATCATGGCGTTGGTTAGATTCCCGACTTCTTGAGAAATAGAAATTAAGCTACCCCATAACCAGTATAAGGACGTTTGTATGGTGGTTGTAAACCAAAAACAATATCCTCTTTTGGTACTCCCATATTAACTAATTCTTGAGCTAAATCTGTTTCTGTGGTATTTTGTTGAATCCAGATTTTGTTATTCTTAATGTCAAAATGAATGATGCTGTAATAAATTCTTTGGAATCCATTCCATCCTACATACATTAATTGATAATGATCATTATTTGTATCAAAAATTAATTCATTATCTATTTCATCATATTTTGGTTTGTATTTGCCATGTTCTTTGAGAATGGTTTGAATACATTGACGATAATGTTCTAAATTTGCCATTTGACAATTACCTCCGCTATTGGATCATATACTATAATTTTAATGTTATATTTTTCTACTGCTATTTTAGCAAGTCGAGTTTGAAAGAAGGAGATATAAGTATCATTGGGAACTGCTAAATATAATTCTCGTTCTGATTGAGTTTCTTCTAAAATAATTTGATAATTGAGAAATTGTCCTAATGCTGTATGAAAATCACTTACGGGAGAATTGCTTGCAAAACTCTTGATTTCTATAGCAATTTTTTCCTCTCCTTTGTCTGCTGCTATTAGTCTTTCTGCACCTAAATCAATTTTAAGTTTTGTTTCCTCAAGCTGAATTTCTAAAGGATCATGAGTAATTAACCATTGTTCTTTTAATAATGCGTTGACAACTGCTTGATGAAATAAATCTCTTGCTGACATAGTTATTTAGGATTTAATTTATTTGTCTGATAGCGAAGTGTGGCGTTAGCCATATCAGGATGTCCAGGATTTGAGGATTTACAGGATGTTTTTGGATGATTTTTGGTGGGGAGTTGGTGATTTTTCAGGATGTTTTTGAATGATTGTTTTTGAATAATTTAAACCATCTATAAATTACCATCCTGTTAATCTTTTAATCCTGGTTATCCTGATTTGTGACAAATGCAATTTTCATCACCAAACAAACCATCTATAAATTACCATCCTGTCAATCCTTTAATCCTGGTTATCCTGATTTGTGACAAATACAACTTTCATCACCAAACAAACCATCTATAAATTACCATCCTGTTAATCTTTTAATCCTGGTTATCCTGATTCAGACTTAATAATTTTCTGTAACCCTTAAATGTTACAGTTTACAAGTCTCGACGCGAGAGAAGAACCCAATCCCACCACCATACAATCCCCACACCCACAAATACAAAATATTCATTTCCCACAATTCCCGCCTACATTTAAACAACATTGGGAGGTGGCCTTCTGGTGCTTTCTTGTCAAAAGTAATATCTTTGTAGTACAACCATCTCTCATTCTTATCTTTGTAGTACAACCAGTTCCCTCCTTTTCTCCATCCTACCTTATCCCCAAACTTTTCCCAGATGTCTGAGTTATATTCTCTCGTTCCACCAAAACCTTGATAAATTCGTTTCTGCACAGAAAAACCAAATTTACCATCACTGTATTTTACCCACAACTGGTCAATGGTACGAAGGTCTTCACAGGGAAAATTATCAATATTTCCTTCATTCAACCAACCTTCTTTTTCCCGTTTCGCAACTGCTAACATTACCCGCTTTGTTTCCTCGTTTGCTTCTTTCCATTTCCCTTGTGCGAGGTAGTCACGCAGTTTGCTGTAGTCCATTCCACAGGATGATTTTAGTCCCCCCTCCTCGCTTGCGGGGAGGGGGTTAGGGGGTGGGGTTCTTACTTCCCTTGCGGGGAGGGGGTTAGGGGGTGGGGTTCTTACCAAACCCAAATTTTCCCGAAACTTCAAAACCGTTGGAGTCCGGTTTTCCGGTTCTATTTCCATCCCTGCTAAAATAGCATCATTCACCCTCTGACTAATGCCAGAATTATAATGTCTTGGCGCTGGTAAAGGTTCATCATCATATTTCCGGTTTTGTGCGGGTACGGGACTAAATTCACCCTCTTGGTTGAGTCCGTCAGCCGTGAGCAGATAATATAAAGTAGCAGCTAAAGCATAAACATCGGTATGGGGTCCAAAACTCCCTTTGCGACGATATTGTTCAATAGGTGCATAACCTTCTGTTAAAGAAGCTGTCATACTTTTAGTAGCAATACTGCGAGTTAAACCAAAATCAATTAAAACCGCTTCTTGTTTATTTTGACGTAAGAGAATATTTGCAGGTTTAATGTCCCGGTGTAAACTACCTTTAGCGTGAACATATTCTAAAGCCTGACCAATTTGATCTATATATAATAGTGCTTCGCTTTCGGCAAGTTGTCCCTTTTGTCGAAGATATTGAAATAAAGTTACTCCATCAATATATTCCATCACCACGCCAAAAAGCTCACCTGCTTGAATGACTTCATGGACTTTGAGAATATGCTGATGATCAAAACCTTTAATTGTCAAGGCTTCGTTAATAAACTTAACCTGTTGTTCTGCAAAGTCCTCTTGCAATTGCATTTGCTGATTGAGGGTTTTAATGGCGTATAATTTACCCGTGCTGGGTTCTAAGGCTTTATAAGTAGTCCCAAAACCACCACTACCCAAGGGTTTACCTTGAATGATAAATCTACCGTTATTAATTTGTTGCCCTCGTTGCCAAATAATCATACCCTTGTAGATATGGTGAAGATTAATTCAATTATATCGTGGTAATAATATCATGGCGTTGGTTAGATCCCCGACATCTTCAAGAAGTTGGGGATATCGGATGTTATAATGTTAAAAAATTCAAATTATAAGGAGTGGCAATGATGTTGTTAGAATTAAAGCGCATTCATGTACCACCAGGACAAAGGGTTATATTAGAAAATGTGACTTGGAAAGAATTAGAAACAATTATTGAAGAATTGGGAGAACATCGGGCTGCGCGAATTGCTTATGATAGGGGAATATTAGAAATTATCAGTCCTTTACCAGAACATGAATTTGATAAAGAAATTATTAGTGATTTAGTTAAGGCTTTACTTGAAGAATTAAATATTGAGTTTAGATGTCTTGGTTCTACGACCTTTAAAAATCAATTTATGGCACAAGGTATAGAACCTGATCAATGTTTTTATATTCAAAATGAAGCTGTAATTCGGGGGAAAAAAAGATTGGATTTAACAATTGACCCTCCTCCAGATTTAGCTTTAGAAATTGATATTACTTCCCGTACCCATTTGAATATATATCAAGGTTTAAAAGTTCCTGAAGTATGGCGGTTTGAAAACGGAATTTTGCAAATTAATATTTTACAAGATGGTGTTTATGTGGAATCTAAATCTAGTTTAAATTTTCCTAATTTACCTTTAATTGCAGTTATTCCTCAATATTTAGAAAAAAGTCGAACTATAGGCAGAAATGCGACATTAAAGGCTTTTAGAAGTTGGGTAAATATTGGATAATGATTCTAACAATTGAGAGATTCAGATCTCCGACTTGTTTTATTAATCTTATCATTTACTAACATTAATTATCTGAGAAATCGGGTAACTTTAACCACAAAATAAAATCCTGTAAATCCTGAAATCCTGGGGTATCCTGATTTGTGACAATATTAATGGTGCGTTACGTCGCGTAGTTAATTTATTTGTATATTTTCTCATCTTTTCGCGCTCCTAATGCACCCCACAAACTGTACTACATCTTTTCTGATTTTTTGACTATTCTCAAGTACCAGGTATCGAAAACCCAGAACCGGCAAGACTTTGTGGAAAATTACCTGTTTATAATTCGTAATAGTAACCATCTCAACTTACAAGTCTCAACGCGAGAGAAGACAGCACCAGACCCGCAAAGAGAAGACAGCACGACCTCCCACCCCACCCCCCACAACCAACCCACGTTCCGCGCCTTACCAGGTCTCACCGGGAGGTGGCCTTCTGGTGCTTTCTTGTCATAAGTAATATCTTTGTAGTACAACCAGTAGCCTCCCTTTCTCCATCCTACCTTGTCCCCGAACTTCTCCCATATTTCCAAATTATATTTTCTCGTTCCACCGAAACTTTGATAAATTCGTTTCTGCACTGAAAACCCAAATTTACCACCACTGTATTTTACCCACAACTGGTCAATGGTACGGAGGTCTGCACAGGGAAAATTATCAATACTTTTATCATCTAACCAACCTTCCTTTTCCCGCTTCGCAACTGCTAACATTACCCGTGCTGTTTCCTTGTCTGCTTCTTTCCATTTTCCTTGTGCGAGGTAGTCACGCAGTTTCCTGTAGTCCATTCCACAGGATGATTTTAGTTCCCCCTCCTCGCTTGCGGGGTGGGGGTTAGGGGGTGGAGTTCTTACTTCCCTTGCGGGGTGGGGGTTAGGGGGTGGAGTTCTTACTTCCCTTGCGGGGAGGGGGTTTAGATCTTGTAAAACTTTTTCAGCAGACTGATAACGCTGTTGAGCTTCTTTTTGTAATAGCTGATCTAAAATTTGCCCTAATTCTGAACTCAGGGGTGATTGTAAATGATTACGCCATTCTTTTACCCATTTATAACCATCTTCCTGCCAAAGTTGCCAAGGGTGAACTCCTGTTAACAAATGAAAACAAGTTACACCAATACTATACAAATCACTAGCAGGATATACTTTACCACCCTGCATCTGCTCTAAAGGCGCGTATCCAAAAGTACCAATTGATGTGCCTGTTTTCACCGTTCCCTGTAATTGCTTGGATGCGCCAAAATCAATTAATATAAATTTGCCATCACTGCGACGACTCATGATATTTTCTGGTTTAATATCCCGGTGAATAATACCTTGGTTATGAAATACTGTGAGAACTGGCAATAAATCCTGTAATAAAGTGCGGATTTTTGACTCGTTGAATATTCCCTGATTTTCTAATTCTGTGAGTAAATTCTCACCATCAATAAATTGTTGTACCAAATACAGGCGACTATTTTCTGTAAAATAGGCTAGTAAGGCGGGAATTTGGGGATGTTCACCGAGTTGTTGTAATTGCTGTGCTTCTTGTAAAAATAATTCTGTAGCTTTTTTTAGTCCCGCTGTTCCCTGGGTTTGGGGTGCCAGTTGTTTAACTACGCACTTTTCGTTTAATTTGTCAATATCTACCGCTAAATAAGTTTTAGCAAATCCTCCACCACCCAAGGGTTTAACTGGTTGATAGCGGTTTCTCAACACTACTAAGGGAACTCCGCAGTTGGTACAAAATTTGGTCTGTTCAGGAAGGGGTGGGTTATGACACTCCGGGTTGAGACAGCATATCTGGTTCATAGCTGGGTGGTGGTAGATACAGCAGAGATTAATTTAAGTATATTCTCATCATTTATGCTGATGATTATATCATGACCCAGATCCCGGAGTTCTTGAAGAAGTTCGGGATCTGAAAGGTTAAGCTACAACTTCCGCTGGTTTTACTTCCGGTAATAAGCGTTTCACACCTTGCTTGACAAAGGCTTCCAAAATAGCCATTTTCTGGTTTTGTTGGAATACTGTTGGTAAAACTTGACGTAATTTCTCCAGATTTAAGGCATCTCCCGATTCTAAAGCAATTTCTTGCTCTTGGAAATATTCTATTAAACTTAATCCTGCTACTCTGGTTAGGTAAGCAGCGCTAACTCCCTCTACCATTCCCCCAGCGACAAAGGTAGCAACATTAGTTTTCAGAATACCCGTTACAGCTTTAGTTGAAAGTTCCACCAAACCTAATTTCCACATCAAACTTCCCATGGTTCTGGCTATTTGTTGTCCTTGTTCCCAGGAAATTTTCTGCTGATAAATATTACCCAGGTCTATCACCATTTGAGCATTAATGGCCGCAGTGGCGAGAAGATCCAACCCTGGGACAGGGTTAGCAAAGTTCGCTGCCGCTGCAATCCATTGGTATTGTTCTATAATCGGTACGGAGCGATCGCGTCTCAGAACATTTAAACAATTTTTAGCTTGACTCTTCAGCAATAATACTTGACGATGTGTGGTATTACAAACTAGTTGCTCCCCTTGTTGTCCAATCAGTTCTAACTGTTGTGTTAACTGCTGGATATCTGGGGTTGGTTGTTCTATCCATTCCTGGAAAGAACCATCTTCTTGATGTTTTCGCACTTTCACAGCTACCGGACAGGCCGCAGTCCCAACTACATTTACACCCAGGCGCTGTTTTAATGATTGTAAAACTGTAGCGCGTTCTGAAGGTTGATATTGATCTTGTTTGTTGAAAACCAGCAATGTGGGCTGTTTTGCGGTTTTTAATTGTTCCCAAACCTGAAATTCTGAATCGGTCAGATCACCATTAGTCAGAAATAAGACAACATCAGATTTCTGAATTTCTGATAAAGTAACGACATCAGAATTTTCACCAAGTGCCGAAAATAAAGCCACTGTTTCCGTAAAATGTAAAGACATTCCTGTGGAAATTGAGGTATTTTTCAGAACTTTGATAATCGTACTTTTACCTACGGATTTGCCGCCAGTAACCGCCACGGTAATTTCCTTTCTTGCCAATTCTAAAGGCAATTTAGCGAGATTTTCGCGGAGAATTGCTAAAGAAGGATGATCAGCTGATTCTTGAGCAATTTGATTAATTATTACATTTGTTTGGGCGATCGCTTGGACTACAGCCCTGGGATCTACAAGTATATCCCAAGGCTGTTCACCTAATGGGGGCTGATTTTTCCGCAATAACCATAAACCCCCACCAACAGCCAAAGCAGTCAAAATTCCCAACTCTCCTACTTGAACTATTGAATCATGCCAACTGTCTAACATCCACAGGGAGAACGATAGTCCTAGTCCTCCCACTAATATTGGTCGCTGTAACTTCACAATTTGTGATTCTCCACGCCAGGAAAAGGCTTCTACTTCACTTTAGTTCAAAATCTACCACTCGGATTGCCGTTGGTGAACAAACGTCTTTTTGTCCTAGAAACTAGCAACGGGTTAAAAACATTCTTTCTGATGCTTATAAACAGTATATCAATTTTTTTTGATGAATTTTTACATCTTCATGGTAGAGTAAACCTTGACATATCAATTTTTTTTGAAATGAGAAGCAAACAGGCTTAATAATCTACTCACTAATTATACAGGTTAAATCAGTGAAGAAAACAGCAAAAAAATTAGTCCTAGCTCTGGGAATGCTAATATTGACAACTAGTTGTACAACTACGTCTAATTCTACCGATAATATTCAGCCTAACTCCACCGAGAAGGCGGCTATCAAAGTAGATGGTTCTAGTACAGTATATCCTATTACCCAGGCTGTAGTCAAAGCATATCAGGCTAATTCCGAAAACAATAGTCAGGTTAAAGTAAGTATTTCCGGTACTAGCGGTGGTTTTGAAAAATTTTGTCAAGGCAAAATAGACATCAATAATGCTTCGCGGCCAATTAACCAGTCGGAGATGGCAGATTGTAAAAAAAAAGGCATAAGCTACATGGAATTACCCATAGCTTTTGATGCCTTAACTATCGCTGTTAACCCCCAGAACACCTGGGCAAAAGATATCACAATAGCCGAATTAAAAAAAATCTGGGAACCCAGCGCTGAAGGAAAAATTACAAAATGGAATCAAGTACGCGCTTCTTGGCCAGACCGTCCAATCAAATTATACGGCGCTGGTGATAAGTCTGGGACTTTTGACTATTTTACCGCAGCAATTGTTGGTAAAGCCAGATCCAGTCGCAAAGATTACATAGCTACTGAAGATGATGAAGTTTTAGTGGCAGGTATCAGTAAAGAACCTGAAGCTTTAGGATACTTTGGTTATGCTTACTACGCAGAAAACAAAGATAAGTTAAAAGTCGTAGCAGTTAATAGTGGCAAAGGTGCTATTTTACCATCACCAGAAACAGTAGAAAAAGCTAAATATCAACCACTTTCTCGACCTTTATTTATATATGTGAATCTTTGGTCTAGTAAAAACAAAACTGTGGTTTATAAATTTGCCGATTTCTACATTAAAAACGCTGCGAAAATAGCTAATTCTGTGGGCTATGTTCCTTTATCAGAGGAAGCTTACAAACTTGATTATGTTCACTTGTACAAAGGTAAAGTCGGAACAGTATTTGGTGGTAAATCAGAATTTAACCTCACCCTTGGGGAATTATTACGCAAACAAAAGCAATTTTAAGGATTAATAAAAATCATGACAATTAGAGTAGGAATTAATGGATTTGGGCGCATGGGAAGGTTATCCGTGCGTGCTGCTTGGAATTGGCCAGAAATAGAATTTGTCCACATTAATGAAACCAAAGGTGGAACAAAAGCAGCAGCACATTTACTCAAATTTGATTCTGTACATGGGCGTTGGACACCAGAAGTAGAATCTGGAGAAAACCAGGTTATTATTGATGGTAAATACCTACGTTTTACTGAACATTCCCAACCGGGTGAAGTTCCTTGGGAAGACCTTGGTGTTGATATAGTTTTGGAATGTTCAGGTAAGTTTAGAACACCTGCTACCCTTGACCCTTATTTTCAAAGAGGTGTGCAAAAAGTAATTGTCGCTGCACCTGTTAAAGAAGAGGCTTTAAATATTGTCATGGGAGTGAATGATCATCTTTATGAACCTGAAAAACATCATTTATTAACAGCAGCTTCTTGTACTACTAATTGTTTAGCCCCAGTAGTAAAAGTAATTCATGAAGGCTTGGGAATTAAACATGGAGTAATTACCACAATTCACGATAATACTAATACCCAAACTATTGTAGATGCACCTCATAAAGATTTGCGTCGGGCTAGGGCTACAAGTATGTCATTAATTCCCACTAGCACCGGTTCAGCTACAGCTATTGGTTTAATTTATCCAGAATTGAATGGTAAATTAAATGGTTTAGCTGTGCGTGTGCCTTTGTTAAATGCTTCCCTCACAGATTGTGTATTTGAAGTAGTTCGTCCTACCACAGTTGCGGAAGTTAATAGTTTATTAAAAACTGCATCAACCCAAGAACCATTAATAGGAATTTTGGGTTATGAAGAACGTCCTTTAGTGTCTATTGATTATAAAGATGATCCTCGTTCTGCGATTATTGATGCCCTGTCGACAATGGTTGTCAATGAAACTCAAGTCAAGATATTGGCTTGGTATGACAATGAATGGGGTTATGTTAACCGCATGATGGAATTAGCACGAAAGGTGGCTTTAAGTTTGTAGTAATAATGGTTTTTTGTCAAGATTTTGGGGTATTTAATTTACCCCATTTCTCTAACTTTTAACTCGTACTATATTGACAACTTTGAATTTTTAATCATGGCTTCTACTACAGCTTCTAATTCTAATTTCAAGAATTACATTCTGGTAACACTGGCATATTGGGGCTTCACTTTGACCGATGGGGCTTTGCGAATGTTGGTGTTACTCTATTTTAATCAAATCGGTTATACACCCATCCAAATTGCTTTTTTATTCCTGTTCTATGAGGTATTTGGAGTTGTTACAAACTTTCTCGGCGGTTGGATTGGTTCTCAGTTTGGTTTAAAGGTGACTCTTTACACTGGTATTGGGTTACAGGTGTTTTCTTTGATGATGCTGTCTTTTCTCAATCCAGCTTGGGTGCAGTGGTTCGCGGTTCTCTATGTGATGGTAGCACAGGCATTTTCGGGAATTGCTAAGGACTTAACGAAAATGAGTTCTAAAAGTGCTATTCGCTTGGTTGTGCCTCAAGAAGCCCAATCATCTTTGTTTAAATGGGTGGCTGTACTAACGGGTTCTAAAAATGCTTTAAAAGGAGTGGGATTCTTTCTTGGTAGCGCCCTGCTGAGTTCAGTTGGCTTTATTAGTTCTCTGTGGATTATGGCTGGGGGACTGGCTGTAATTATGTTTTCTGGGTTAATGTTGCCTAAAGCCATGGGCAAAATCAAGAAAAAGGTCAAATTTAGTCAACTTTTTTCTAAAAGCCCGGAAATCAATATTCTCTCGGCTGCACGATTCTTTTTGTTTGGGTCTAGAGATGTATGGTTTGTTGTGGCTTTACCAGTTTTTTTACGGGGGACTTTAGGCTGGTCGTTTTATCAGGTAGGAGGATTTTTGGCTTGTTGGGTGATTGGTTATGGCATGATTCAGTTTTTAGCACCAACACTCATGCAGCGTTTTGGTTCTGGCCGTCCACCCCAATCTCAAACTATTCGATTTTGGACATTTACATTAACCGCTGTTCCCGGTGCGATCGCTCTGGCATTACAATTAGGTTTACCTGCTAATCTGGTTATTATTGCTGGACTTCTGGTTTTTGGTGTGGTATTTGCTTTTAATTCTGCTGTTCACTCCTATCTAGTTTTGGCATTTACTGATGATGATAAAGTTGCTTTAAATGTCGGTTTTTACTATATGGCAAACTCCGGTGGTCGTCTTGTGGGTACTGTGTTATCAGGTTTGGTTTATCAAATATTTGGACTGGTTGGTTGTCTATGGACATCAATGTTTTTCGTATTAGCAGCAGGTTTAGTTTCTCTGAAGTTACCTAATCCTCAACCCAGTAAAGCTATAGCTTGGAAAGCTGGAGATGGAGACTGATATTTCTCAGCATAAAGATATGCTATGGAAACAGGTATATCTTACCCTAGTTGGATGACTCCAAAATTTATTTGACTTTAAATTTGGTAATGGGCAATTTGGTGACAGTTTTTGCCTCTTGCCTAAATATTAATTTACAATAAATACGCATTTTATCATCACAATAAGATCCCCAAATTCTCCAATAAGTCGGAGATATAAAACTAAAATTATACAGGTAAATTAAGTGGAATATATAATTAAAAAAGACACCATCAAACGCCTTTCTTTTCTTGATCGCTTTTTGACATTGTGGATATTTCTGGCAATGGTTATTGGAGTTGGTTTAGGATATTTTTTCCCCACTATAGAAGTTTTTATCAATCATTTCCAACTGGGAACAACTAACATCCCAATTGCCATTGGTTTAATTTTAATGATGTACCCCCCATTGGCAAAGGTAAAATATGAGGAGTTAGGTGATGTATTTCGTAATAGAAAAATTCTCGGACTATCATTATCCCTAACTTGGATAATTGCCCCAATGGTGATGTTTATACTTGCTATTCTTTTCCTACGCGATCAACCTGAATATATGACTGGTTTAATCCTAATTGGATTATCCCCTTGTATTGCTATGGTAATTGTCTGGAGTGATTTAGCTAAAGGAGATACTGAATATACGGCCGCACTTGTTGCTTTTAACAGTATTTTTCAAGTTTTATTTTACAGCCTTTATGCCTGGTTTTTTCTTTCTATTTTACCGCCTTTATTTGGCTTACAAGGAAGTATTATAAATATCAGTATTGGAGAAATTGCCAACAGCGTTTTTATCTATTTAGGCATTCCTTTCTTAGCTGGATTTACGACTCGCTGTATTTTAGTAAAAGCTAAAGGTAAGCAGTGGTATCATCATCAGTTTATTCCCAAAATTAGTCCCATTACTCTAATTGCTCTCTTATTTACCATTGTTTAAAGGGTAATTTAATTGTGCAGATTCCTCTAGATGTTGTCCGCATTGCCATTCCCTTGATTATCTATTTCCTATTCATGTTTTTGAGTAGTTTTTATCTGGCATGGAAAATTAAAGCCGACTATGCAAAAGCTGCTAGTGTGGCATTTACCGCTGCTGGTAATAATTTTGAATTAGCGATAGCTGTGGCTATTTCTGTATTTGGAATTAAATCTGGTGTGGCTTTTGCTGCTGTAATTGGACCTTTGGTAGAAGTTCCAGTCTTAATTAGTTTAGTCAGTGTATCTTTCTGGATCAAAAAGCAGTTTTTTAGGTTATCTTCCCCAATGGGATTATAATTAAATACGTTTAATCTACTATTGATTTATTTGAATTTAATGAAAGTTGCTGATTTAATTATCTGGTTTGAAACATGGGCAAATCCTTCTTGGTGCGAAAGTTGGGATAATTGCGGTTGGCAAGTTGAACCCGGTATTTTAGACCAAGAAGCACGGGTTTTAGTCTGTCTAACTCCAACTTTAGCAGTTATCCAAGAAGCGATCGCTCTCCATGCTAATCTTATTTTCGCCCATCATCCCCTGATTTTTCATCCCCCCAAATCTTTCCGCACTGGGGAAGCTTTAACGGAAATCATGCGGTTAGCTTTTACCCACAATATTGGTATTTACACCGCGCATACTAATTTTGACCAAGTAGCAGATGGAACTGCTGATGTTTTAGCGCAAATTCTCCAACTTCAACAAGTATCACCCATTATCCCTACTCAATCGGGTTTAGGTTATGGGCGTGTAGGAATGCTAGAATCTACGTTAACATTACAAGAGTTACTTCATCATATTCAAATCCAACTAAATTCACCCCATTTGATTTTTTCACCCACAGCGGATTTAAAACAGAAAATTTCTCGTGTAGCGGTTTTAGGGGGTTCTGGGGCGGGCTTTATTTCAGCAGTGGTCAAAACTAATGCCCAAGTTTACTTAACTTCTGATTGTAAATTTCATCAATTCCAAGAAAGCCGTGATCTGGGTATAATTTTAATTGATGCTGGCCATTATGCCACAGAACGTCCCGCCTGCCATCGCCTAGTCGAGAAATTTCAAGCCCTTAACTTAGATTGGGTGCAATTGAGCGAGCAAGATGAAGATTTCCGGCAGTTTTTAGCCTAAATTAGACCAATGTAAATTATACACACCAGATCGCAAATAATGTTAAAATTCTGCCAAGAAATAGGAAATAATGTTATCATGGGTAAAAATAATGTTTTTGTCGGGAATAGCTAACTTTCTCGCTGGAAACATCAAATCAAGGAAAAATATCTGTGTTGACAGTTTGTACAACCGTTTTACTAATGCGGTAAACTGAAAATTAAGACCCAAACTTTCATCTAGCACTAATGACTAAAAATAAGTGGTAAAATTGAGTCACTAAACTTACTGGTTTCCTGGTTTCTGACCGTGAACTTCACCTGTTAAAGGTTGATATTCCCGGCATCAAACCCAAATCTGACAGGTTTAACTACGTTGTATAAAAAGGCAGAAGCACTACATGCTACACCGCAAGATTTATCAACTGTGTTGCGACGGGCGGGAGGTATGTGTTTTTTTGCGGGATCAACAGCGCTGGATAGAGCGGGCCCGCATTATTGATATCGAGGGTGATTTAGTGACTTTACGCTATGAAACAGACGAGGAAGATGAAGTTTGTTCTTGGGAGGAAATGGTTCGTCTCGAAAGCATCGGATCTGTCACTCAAAAATTATCTTCAGTACAACGCGGTAATATAGAACCGCTGACAACTGATGACTGTCCAGAAGCCGAGCGCATTCATAACCCTTATACTGACCTAAATCCAGATTAAACGCTTCTAAATTAAATTCACGTCAAGCGTTCAAAAGCAGGACAGTATCCGTCAAGGGTAACTTTGAAATTATATAAGGGGGCGGCGGAATTCCAACACCGTTGTCCCCTTTGGTGTATGCAATTACCGCAGCAGTCAACATCACCAGCATGAGGACGAAGGCTATTTGAGTTTAATAATTCTCGTGGGGATAACCCCCGTAATACCAAATCTTCACCTTGCCAACGGGCTGCTATTAAACCCGTATCAGCAAATTGTCGCCAGCGAGGATCGGTTGTTAAGGTATCTGGAAGCGTAATAGTAATCACAGTTCCCAGTTCCGTCAATTCCCCCCCATAATTAGTTTCTGGAGCATCTGGTTGTAAAAACGTCTCTCCAATCGGTAATTCTACCAAAGTTCCGGCGGCGGGTGAATGAACATGATAGCGGTTTTGTAATTCTTCTAAACAAGTTAAGTCCGCTAGGTAACTAGGAGAACCATGCACAAAAATAACGTGCTGAGGTCGTAAATTATGAATTAGCTGGGTTGTTCCAGGTCCATCACTATGTTGCGCTAACAGGTAGGTTTCAACTTTTGTTGGTGCTAAATATTGCTGATTAAGCAGATTAGTCTTTTCCGGGACAAGAATCAGCCAATTACCGCTGTTTGGTTGGGCATACTTACGTAAATCTGCCGAATAATCTGTAATAACAATACAGGGAGATGTGCCTAAAGTTGCTAAATTTTCCGGCTTTAATCTTCTGACACGGGGTTTTACTCGTTCATCCCAAAATAAAGGTTGATGACGCGCAAAGTTTTGTACTGAAGCGGGAAGATGGGTTAAAATTTCTAAATAAGCATCGCAACCAGTCCCTACCTCACCATCTACCCAAATGTCTAAATCTCTACCTGTAAAGTGATGATGGGAACGTAACAACATGAGTAATTCTTGACCTAAACCTAATACTGGAGTTGGTAAAATTACTGAAGAGTTCTCCCCTAGTCCGCTGGAACTGATAGCGCGATGAATCCTTTCTGCTAGTTGATTTTCTTGGTGACGACGATGGGGATGACGAGATGTGCCATAACTACCTTCAATTAACAGCACGTCTAAATTTAAACCTCGTAATTCATCGAGTCGCAATCCTTCGACTAATCGGGAATTAGAGAGGAAAAAATCACCAGTATAAAGTAATTTATAATCTCTGTTGGGGGTGTGGTAGGTTAAGAGAATAGCCACAGCGCCGGGTAAATGTCCTGCGGGGAATAATTCTACTATTAAACCTGCTTTAATTTCTATAGGCGATCGCAATGGTAAGGCTTGACAAAATGAGGGAATGTTCCCTAGTTCTGCTTCTTTCCAATTTAGTGGTAATAACTTCGTTGTCACCTCACTAGCATATATAGGTAACGCTGGGAAAGCTTGATGTAGCGCAAATAAACCTCTAGCATGATCTGGATGAGCATGACTAACTATCACTAAATCCGCTGGTGTAGATGGAATAGCACATTGTGGTGATTTAGTCAAGTCCTTAGTTACAGGTAAAATATTTGCCAGGCCAAAATCCAGCAGAATTCGGTGGGGACCCATTCTGACTAGTAGACACACCCCTTCATTTTGATGCTGAACGCTGTAGGGTAAACATTCTAACTCATTGGCGGTTTCTTCAGCATCAATTGATATATTATTGATCATGATCCTCCCCTCAATCAAACTAATAGCTGAGAAAATTGGCTGTTAGCAATATTCTTCAGTAGAGTTGTGAAAGTTGGAAACGTAAATTATTACTCCTGTTAATGTGCAGAACCATTACCGTGATAGTTTTTGGAATCATAAAAGCCATTTTTCGTACCAAAGAATAAGCACGAAACAGTAAATATAACAGTTAAAACCACTAAAATCAGCTTGACATCCATAGATTTTTGACCGTTGACTCAAGACCTTTATATCTTAATAGAGTGTTTTTGCTTTTGGGTAAAATCAGCAGAAAATCTTTACCATGCTGAGTTTATTCTGAAGATACTTAAATACACAGGGTGCTATATTGTGATTGTGGTCATTTTTATGAGGGTTCAGCATTGCTAAACCCCTACCATAAACGAAAAATTGCCATCAGACATACTTTACTACTTTATCTCATCCAACCAAACCTGCAAATCATGGAGACTGGTAAAATCCAATAATGCCTCGCTGAGACTTACTAGTACAGGTAATGGTAAAACAGAAATGGAATGATGTGCATCTGCTGGTAATTCTCCAAACCGTTTAGTTAACAGTCGAATTACTAAATTTAAAGTTGCTTGTTGTAGTCCTTCTTGTAGTCCTTCTTGTCTTCCTTCTTCCCGTGCCTCTTGTTTAATTTCCTGGTAAGCGCGACTTTTTTCTAATGAAATTCCTAGCATTGCTTGAACCTCCCTTAAACTGAGTTTTTCAAATCTATACATCATTATTTTTTACATTTACACGATAACCAGATACACTAAAATCTGCAACCTTTAGCGAATTTATCAAAACAGTTTATAATGAAATAGATTTTGGTGAGAAACTTACGGTATATGAATAACAACGATAAAAAAGTTTACAATTACACCGTCATTCTCGAAAGGGAAGAAGACGGAGGTTATCACGCTTTTTGTCCTCTTCTTAAGGGTTGTCATTCCCAAGGAGATACTTTTGAAGAAGCGATCGCCAATATAACAGAAGCTGTAGAATTATATCTTGAAAGTCTAATGGCTGATCATCAACCTATCCCTAAAGAAGATTATATTGTTAAGCCATTAAGTGTTTTAGTATGAGTATTTTTCCCAGCGTCAAAGCTAAAGACTTTATTAAAGTTGTTGAAAAATTAGGTTTTTATTTTGATCGCCAAAAAGGGAGTCACGCCATTTACAAGCATAATGATGGGCGTAGAGTTGTTATTCCTATTCATTCAGGAAAAGATATTAAACAAGGTACTTTAACAGGAATGATTCAAGATGTTGGTATTGATAAAGAAACATTCTTTAACTTGTTAGGAAAATAAGATATATCTTCTTAGATTTTATTTCACAGCAAATCTCGATCAGCGATCATTCTTAATATTAATTAACTTCCTCGTCAAAAATTATAGGATATGCACTCTCAGCCACTTTCAAAAATCTCTCCCATTTGGTACGATGTTGGCGAAAAATATCTTGTGACTTAAATCTGTCCAGAGATTTAAATTCTCTTCTAATGAAAAACATTGTGAAAAAATCTTTAAATATCTGGTTAGGAAATTCGTATCTCCAGTCGCTTCTCTTAATGAAGAGCGTGTTTTCAGATTCCAATGAAGTAAGAATATCTTGCACATTATATAGCTTTTGGAGGTTCAAGCTGGGGTGAGTAGAGAGCATATTTTCAATATACTCTGATATATACTCTTCGAGTATTTGCTGATCCAAGCAGTCTCTTCCCAGTTGAGTTAAACGAAATGCAACAAATGATAGAAACTTAGCTTTATCTGTTTTACTAAAGTTTGTTTGCGTTTCATAAGTTATTCCTTGTTCTCTATCCCATCCTTCTAAAAGGACAAAAATGGCTTCATAAATAACTTTCTACTTCTGTTTCTTTACTCCTTCAATTCCACGTTCTGCACAAATCAGGCAAATTAAGACCAGCAAAAGTGGATTTTTAGCAATTAACAACAACCCTAGGTCATTCTGTATTTGTGATAGTAGTTCATTTTTCTGATCTTCAGATAGGTCGGGAGAATTTACTTTTATTCTATTCTCTACAAGAGTACGAATTTGCTGATAATCTAGAGGACTTAACTCAACTTTTTCCAACCTTTCAAAAATAAGGTCTTCAGTTCTGCAAGCAATGATATAATCATTATTTGGAAATCTATCAATAAATCTATTTATCTGATCATGAACAAATTTTTTATGATCTGACTCTATTGAGTCAAATCCATCAAGGAGTATGAGTAACTGACCTGTCTTCGATAATAAGTTAATGTCCGAAATATCAATATTATACTCACTAACAATGTACTGCTCAAGATCCTGAATTTTTTCTTTGTTCTCTGTGTATTCCCTGAAGCGGATATAAATTGGAAAATGTTTTTTCTCCTTTAAAAAGCTGTTTTCTTGAAAACAACTCAGAGCTAACCTCCGAAGTAGCATTGTTTTACCACTACCTGTGCTGCCAATAACTATGAGTCTTTGGCTGTGTGGTTGATTCTCATTATCAATCTTAACAAGCTCTTTGGTGAAAATATTATCTAGATGCAGTCTTTGTTTATTTTGTTGGCTACAAATATCAATGTAAATATCAATGTTTACATAGAGTTCTAAAGTTGATATTGGTTCTCGCATTTTCAGAATTCTTATTTTGCCGCATTTCTCCTTAATTCTCTGTTCTATGGTTTTTTGAATTTTTTGGGTTGTAGCACACAAAATTCTGAGCAATTAACCGCTATTTTGCTCAATAACCCATTTAATAATTAGTCATAGGGATAGAGTGTTCACTTTGTCACTCTATCTATCACCTACCCCTACTTATTGAGCCGATACGATTAGACTGTCGTTACCAAGAATTGTAAGTTAAAAATTCACGTTCCTCACAGCATAATCTCCTCTCCACGTTCCGTAAAGCGGACATCTTTAATTTTCCACTGGGAATTACTAATTAATGTTTTGCGGACACTACTAAACAACGCAAACTGTTCACAACTAGAAAGAGAAGATACTTGTCTTTTTGACTCTGGTGAAATGCGGATATCAACAATCGCAACACCATTTTTCACATTAACACGATAGCCGGATACACTAAAATCTGCTGTACTTTGTTCTTTAAATATTTTACCTATGGCTTCATTCATGGGTTCTGCTGCGGAAACGTCAGCTTTTTTAGCAATTAGCTCTTGACATTGATCATCACTTATGTATAAGGTAACGTTGGTAGTTTTCCCGGATATAGCTTTACTATGGGAATTGGTGGAAAATGGCTCAATTGCGGGAATGGGAGACTTTTGTGGTTCTTTTTCAGGAATGGGGTTAATTTTGTTATTGGGTGTGGTTTCTGGAGTTGGGTTATTAGCGGTATTGTTAGTATCACAACTGCTAATAATAGTGCAGGACACTACTAGAAATAATGATAAAATAGCTTGTTTGTAATTATACATATAATCATTCAGGTTGATTTTTACAAGAAAATTTATCAGGGGTAACAGGGAAAGAAAAAACCTTAATATCCAATTATAACTACCTTTCCATTCTATTTTACGTCACACTATTTAATTTCTTGACTAATTAAGATTGAAGTAATGTTAAACGCTAACGAAAAGGACAATTAGAAAGAGCAGATAAAGATGCTATAAATGACCGTTTAAAGCTTCATTTTAGCTTGACACAGAATCCTAGTGATGAATGGTTCATTAAAAATGCAAATATAGAAACTTTAAAAAAAGTGTTTTATTTTCTCCCTAATAAAGAACTAAAAAGCCAAGCTATAGAATCATTAATCAATGATTTAGAATCATAATAAATCTGTGTTTGTTTCTGAAAGCAAATCAATCACATCCTGAAAATCCTTTAATCCTGTAAATCCTGATAGCGAAGCGTGGCGTTAGCCATTTCTGACAATTAACAAATAGCCGCATTCACAAACTGAATCACATCTCCTAAACCAGTTTGAGTTTTCAGGTTTGTAAAAACAAAAGGTTTGTCACCGCGCATTTTTTTTGCATCTCGTTCCATAACATTTAAATCAGCACCCACATAGGGAGCAAGATCAGTTTTATTAATTACTAATAAATCAGATTTAGTGATACCTGGACCACCTTTACGGGGGATTTTATCACCAGCAGCCACATCAATGACATAAATGGTTAAATCCACTAATTCAGGACTAAAAGTAGCAGCTAAATTATCTCCACCACTCTCTAAAAAGACTAAATCTAAATTGGTAAATTTCTCTTCTAATTGTTCAATTGCGGCTAAATTCATAGAAGCATCTTCACGGATAGCAGTATGGGGACAACCTCCCGTTTCTACTCCTAAAATGCGATCGCTTTCTAAAGCTTGAGAACGAACTAAAAATTGAGCATCTTCTTGAGTATAGATATCATTTGTCACTACTGCTAACTGATATTTTTCCCGTAAATTCTTACATAAAGCATCTACTAAAGCTGTTTTTCCTGAACCGACTGGACCTGCAACCCCTATTCTCAAAGCAGTCATAGTTTTTAACTCCTAAATAATCTAGTATACTGGGTTTCGTGCTGCATACTTGCTAAAGATAAACCCCAATTACAACATCCTAAATCATCATCATCCATGAGCAAAATTTCCTCCACAGTAGTGGTTAATAAAGGTTGTAAACCCAGTAATAATTCTTGTCCCGCAGTTTGTCCCAGAGGAATAAGTTTGATCCCAGCCGTAATTAAATTATTAGCCCAACTGTGTAAATAAGCTAATAAACAGGCCTGAATATTTATATCCCAATAAGCGCAAGCTATAGCAAAAGCGATCGCATAATTACTAGGATAACCCACAGCATGGACTAAAGGTAAAATTTCCGGTTCTAGCTTACTTAATAATTGCATCAGAGAACGTCCCATTTGCCAACTAGCAGCCCGTAATTCCTCCGTATCTCTGGCGGCCGATAACCATAAATTCCAGCGTTTTAAAGCCTCTATATCATCGGTTTTTACAGCATGAAAAGCCCTAACAATTACCCCAGCATCTAGACAAATTGAACCATAAATTAATTCAGATTTTAGCCAAAATTTGAGGTTATCAGCATTAGTAATAGTCCCATTTTCTACTAACATTTCCAAACCTTCCGAATAACCATAAGCACCTACAGGTAAAGCAGGACTTGCTAATTGTAAAATCGCCAAAAAATTGTTATGCGTGAGAGTGATTTCCATAAGCACCTAATTCTGGTTGAAAAGGGACAATTTCCGCTTGAATTTCTAAACCCAATTGGGTCAACATAGCCTGTAAAACTGGATCTGGAGATAAGCGTAAATAAGTGGGAGTAATTTCCACGGGTACATGACGATTTCCTAAATGATACGCAGCCCTTAATAATAAAGGAATTTCCGCGTAAGCAGTTAAAACAGGTTCAGGTTTAGCAATAATTTTCATATAAATACTGTGGTTTTCATCAATAAGTATATCACCATCATTTAATATTGTCCCTCTAGGTAAACGCAAAAGAATCTCCTGACCATCTGCTAATATAAATTTATAACGGCTGCGAGTCCGTTCTTCCGCAGTCAGTGAAAGAGTAATATTAACTGTAGTGGGAATATTAAGTGGTTGACGTTGGGTAAAAGTCAGCATAATTTAAATCAACTTGATATTGAACTTTAGCCATTATAAACAAAATAAACAAAATAAACAAAAATATACCCAACTTCTCCAAGAAATCAGGTATATAATAGGCTAGGGTTAACTATAATCTTCGACGGAGAAATTTCTGCTAATTAATGCTAATTAAGCGGAGGCTTGATTTATTAATAAAATGCTAAATAATTCCTCATAGTCACGGGAAAAATAGTCATAAAACTTGCGAAATTTATCTGGCGAGATAGCGCTTTGTAAAACAGCAAAAACAGCGCGGACATGAATAATTGAGATAGTAGGTTTCACATTTTCTTTTTCACTAATACGTTCAATAAACTCCTGTAAATTAAAAGCTTCAATAGGTTCTGCTTCACCTCCACGTAAATATTCCCCTAATTCCTGGGGTATTTGTGTTGCTAATTCCTCTCTTTCAGCACTAGGAACAATTTGTTTAATAATTTCCAAAGTAGCACGAGTAGCGACCTCAGCTTCCTCAAGAGATTCTGATTGCGCTAGACTTTGGACATGGATTATAAACTCATTATATTTCATTTTTTATCTCCAGTATTTTCATCAATATTTTGAGTAATATTCCCGACTTCTTTATTTTATTTAATCCTGTGAATAAATTATGATTTCTTGCTAGAAGTTGGGGATATGAATACTATGCTGAATCTCTACTCAAAAACTTGTCTCAATTTATCTGCATTTATCTGCGTTTATCTGCGGTCAATTATTCTTGATATCTTATTCTCAGTAGCCTCATCTTAATTTGATATAACTCATAATTTGAATTGAATAGTAAACTCACTCTAGTCTAAATCTTAATTATTGACTTAACTTCATCCTAAAGAAGTAGATAGAGGTATATCTATAGCGATATTTCTAAATTTCATTAAAGTTCATTAAAGAGATTGGGTATATTTTTAGGTTAGGGTGAGGGACAATTGATGAATTATCCCTACTTTCTGTGATTAACTTATTGCTTGATATCGTCCCAAAGCCATTAAAGGAAAATACTGTTGATAGAAGTGATACTTCAAATAAAAATGACAAGGAAAACCAGTTCCAGTGAAGTATTTTTCTTCCCAAGTACCATCTAATTTCTGTGTTGTTAACAGGTAATTAATCCCCTTTTCCATACTATCAATAGCGAATTTACCAGTTGCTTCACCGGCGGAAATCAAGCCAATTAAAGCCCATGCTGTTTGGGAAGCAGTGCTTTCTCCTTGTCCTTTCAAACTAGGATCATTGTAACTAAAACAAGTTTCTCCCCAACCACCATCATTATTTTGAACTTTGACCAACCAAGCTGTACCTTTGGCAATATTTTCACCATATTTTAGAGGATTTATTAAAGCTAAAGCCGATAAAACGCCGCTAGTTCCATAAATGTAATTCACACCCCAACGACCAAACCAACAACCCTCTATTTCTTGTTCTTCCAAAAGATAATTTAAAGACTTTTCTAAATTATTTGCTGGAATTGATAAATTACAAGCCCCCAACATTTCTAAGACTCTAGCAGTGACATCAGCCGTATTTGGATCAATCATAGCTTTCAAATCACCATAGGGGATAGAATTAAGCCATTCTTGATCATTATCAAGATCAAAAGCCGCCCAACCCCCTGGTTTACATTGCATAGTTATAATCCAATTTAAAGCCCGATTAATAGCTTGTTTTTTCAATTCTTCATTTGGTAATTTAGCTTGATGTAAAGCCATAACAACTACAGCCGAATCATCCACATCTGGATAAAAACGATTGTCAAATTCAAACGCCCAAGCACCGGGTTTCCCTTGCTTATTTTTGACATTCCAATCACCATAATTGAGAATTTGTTTCTCTATTAACCATTCTCCTGCTTTAACAATAGCGGGATGATCTGCGGGAAAACCTGAATCAATTAAAGCCCGAATCGCCCAAGCTGTATCCCATACAGGAGAAACACAAGGTTGTACACAGTAACTATTTTCTGTTTCCATAGCAAAATTATCAACTGCTTTTAAACCTCGCTGGATAATTGGGTCATTCACATCATAATCTAAACATTTTAGAGCTAACAGAGAATTTAACATCGCGGGAATAATTCCCCCCCAATCTCCGGTAACTTCTTGACGTTCTAAAATCCACTTTTCTGCGGCTTGAATACCTTCATTCCTCAAAGGAACAAAATTCAGACTTTCGGCTAATTTGAAACCATCATCGAGGATGTTAAATATATCCGACCAATCACCATTTTTTGGTAATTCCCATCGGACATTATTTACACCTTCAGCATATAATTCATCTAAATTAATGGGTTGATCAATTTTAAAGATGGGTTTACGATCAAAGACAATTAATAATGGTACAGTGCTAGAACGCGCCCAACTAGAAAGTTCATAAATATTGACAGGAAAATTATCGGGTAGCAACATCACCCAAGGTGGTAAAGAAGGAAGGCCGCGCCAATTATAACAGCCAATTAAAGCTAGATGTAACTTGGTAAAAATGCGAGTTTTGCTAATACCACCTTTAGCCAAAATTAGGGATTTCGCTTTTATTAGTGCGTTGTCTGTAGCGGGTACACCCAACAACCTCAAAGCCATATAAGCCTCTACAGTTGTGTTTAAATCCCCACCATCTCCATAAAACAATTCCCAACCTCCATGTTCTCGCTGTTGAGAACGGAGATAATTTTCAACTTTATCTAAAGGTCTATTTTTATCCGTTCCCCAAATCTTATGCAGCAAAACAGCCTCAGAAGTAATGGTAACATTAGATTCTAACTCAGCCCACCAATAACCATCTCTATTTTGCATCGAAAGCAGATATTTTTGACTAGCTGTAATCGCATCTACTACTTGCTTGACTTTTATTCTATCTTGTGTTTGCATAAAATACTTCTTCAACAGCCAATAATAATTAATAACATAACCGAAATCAGAGAAAATTCTTCCCCAAAATCAGCAAACATTGTATTCTATCCAAATCAGTAATAATTAAATTTTGAATTGCAGTCAAGGGAAAATTATGATAACAATTGTATTAACCTTAACCTTTATATCCCTGATAACTTGGTTATTTTTACTCTTATTTTGGGGACAATTTTGGCGAGTTAATCACCAATTAGAAACAAATAAAAGCGTTATAGAAAAATCATTACCGACGGTGTGTGTAATAGTACCAGCACGTAACGAAGCGAATGTTATTCCTATTAGTTTGCGATCGCTCCTCTTGCAAGACTATACTGGTAATTTCACCATCTTCTTAGTAGACGATCAAAGTAGCGATGGTACAGCCAATTTTGCCCAGGGAGTAGCTTACGCCCTTGATAAAACTGATAAATTGCAGATTGTCTCCAGCGCATCATTACCTACAGGTTGGACGGGTAAACTGTGGGCAATGGCACAAGGAGTAGAAAAAGCGAGTGAATTGACACCAGACTATTTTTTACTAACAGATGCGGATATACAACATGATATTAGTAACTTACGGAGCTTAGTAGCCAAAGCCGAGTCCCAGAATTTAGACCTGGTATCTATCATGGTGCGCTTGCGGTGTCAAAGCTTTTGGGAAAAACTATTAATTCCCGCTTTCGTCTTTTTCTTCCAAAAACTCTACCCCTTTTCCTGGGTAAATAACCCCAAAAAAACCACAGCAGCCGCAGCGGGAGGCTGTATTTTAATTCACAGAGAGGCCCTAAATAGAATTGGTGGGTTGCAAATAATTCGTCAAGCCTTAATTGATGATTGTTCCTTAGCAAAGGCCGTCAAATCAAATCATGGCAAAATCTGGTTAGGACTAAGCACTTCAACAATCAGTTTACGCCCTTATGATTCCCTGAAAACAATTTGGGATATGGTAGCTAGAAGTGCTTATACACAACTTAATTATTCCCCTGTACTACTAGTGGGTAGTTTATTAGGAATGACTTTAGTTTATTTATTACCACCAATAGGAATTATTTTAGGAGTGTTATTAGGAAATTGGCAAATTACCCTAGTATCTTTCACAGCATATCTACTCATGACTTTTGCTTATTTGCCAATTATTCGCTTTTATAAATGTCCCGCAATTTTTGCTTTTAGTTTACCAATCATTGCTTTTTTATATACTCTGATGACAGTAGATTCAGCATTGCGTCATTGGCAAGGACGTGGGGGTGAATGGAAAGGTAGAGTTTACCCCTGGGACAAAAAGTAGTAGATCAGATATTTTTGCCAAAAATTCCCATTTTTAGTCTAAGGGTTGATAACCAAAAAAGGAATTACAGCAGTTTCCGATATTATGAGGTACGGATATTAATGATCAAAATCTTGTGGTGCGGGCAAAATGCCCGCTATGGTAATCCGCTATATTTTCACAAAATTAGGGATAAATCTGTACCTCAGTGGACTAGGAAATGCTATATTATTCATCTTTACCTAAAGTTTACAAAGACTTCATGAACTTCATAATTAATAGTGCCATAAGTGGGATATATTGTTTTTGGGCAATTCAAGTAAACTTTATTGTTAGTGAAAAATCGAAAGCCGTTCAATCAAATCAGCCGTCAATTTTAGCATCTTTGTTTTTTTAGGATGTCCTACGTAAAACCCCAAATCTTAAATAGTCCTGAATTTGATGATCAGAGGTGAAAATTATGGTCATAAGAAAGTGGGTAGAAAATCCTAGAATCAAAACCTAAAAAGTATCTATACCAAATCTGGATACTCAACTGTCCAAGAAAAGTTTCCATAAGACGGGGCATTAACTACTATTTCTCTACTGCCATTAAAAGTAACTCAAGCTACTTAACTCCAGCTTAGGCTATCTTGTCACGTTTATGTAACCCATTTATGTGAAATAAGACCCATGCAACTGGTATAATACCTGACATTACAGTCAGGATTTTAGTCTTCTCTTCAAGACGCTATGGGAACACTGATGCGTAAGTTTCAGAAAACTTCGGTAATATTAGCGTTAAAGCATTAATACTTACTCTAGCTACCGAAGCCTAGAGACTTATGTTAATGCAGATTTATCGCATGAATTTGTGTAACTAGGGTGGCTCACCCGATTGACCACCCGATTGACTACCTATTACACCTGCTTTGCTGTCACCGATAGGACCGAAACACGAGTCACTTTAGCCATCTGTAACCCATAGCAATGAAGACAGAAATAAAGGTTTAGGAAAGTTTTTGCTTAAGTCCTAACCGAAATTTATCAAACATTCAGAAAACCAACAATACCACTATGAGCGCGCAATTTTTTGACCTCTCCACACTCGACGGCAAGAACGGCTTTATTATCTCAGCTGAAAGAGACGATAACTTAGGTTATTCAGTCAGCGATGCTGGTGATATTAACGGTGATGGTATTGGGGATCTAGTTATTGGCTCACCTTTGAGTGATCCTGATGATAAAAGTAATGCAGGGGTAACTTATGTAATTTTTGGTAGCAAAGAGGGATTTGATCTAACCTTAAATCCTTCTACTCTCGGTACTAAAGGCTTTGTGATTAACGGGGCTCAAGCCGGTGATCAATCAGGCCGTTCCGTTAGTAACATTGGGGATATTAACGGTGATGGTGTTGATGACCTAGCCATTGGCGCACCTTTTTCTCGTATCAATGGGGATAATTCCGGGGCTGCTTATATTATCTTTGGTAGCAAACAGTCTGATTATTTTGGTAATCCCATCGAACTTTCCGACCTTGGTAGCAAAGGACTGACTATCAAAGGCAGTAATTCGGGTCATAATGCAGGTTGGGCTGTTAGTAGTGCCGGCGATTTTAATGGTGATGGTACCAAGGACTTATTAATTGGTGCAACCAATCCTAGTGATAATGAAAACGGCATTGACGGTGAAAGCTATGTCATCTTTGGCAAGGAAGGTGGTTTCAGTTCAACCATAGACTTGTCTAATATTGGGCTAAATGACGGTTTGAAAATCATTAGTGATGACCTCAATAATCTGGGCTATTCTGTCAGTGATGCTGGAGACATCAATAAGGATGGAATAGATGATCTAATTATTGGTGCGCCTTATGCAGATCCCAATGGTAATAATTCTGGCAGCAGTTATGTCATTTATGGACGGAGGATTGACACGGAAAATCCGATTACTGACAATACCATCAATGTCTCCCTCCTTGATAGTAATAATAATAGTAATAATGATTTTACTGGCTTTACCATCAATGGGCAAGATAAAGATCAATCAGGCTTCTTTGTTAGTAAAGCCGGAGATATTAACGGAGATGGGATTGCAGACCTAATTATCGGTGCAAGAGATGGAAATCCCAACAATAAAGAATTTGCGGGCAGAGCCTATGTAGTCTTTTGTAAAGAAGGCAACATAAGTGACAATTTTAACCTTTCCGATCTTAATGGCAGTAATGGGTTTACTATCAACGGTATTGCTGCCTTTGACAACGCTGGCTGGTCTGTCAGTAATTTAGGGGATATTAACGATGATGGAATTGATGACATCATTATTGGGGCGAATAATGCTAATAATAGTTATGGACAAAGCTATGTCATCTATGGTAATAGGGACGGCTTTAGTTCTACCTTTGAACTCTCCAATCTCGACGGTACAAATGGCTTTATCATTAGTGGTATTGCTGTAAATGGTAACTTAGGTCACTCAGTTAGCGGTGCAGGAGATGTCAACGGTGACGGTGTTAACGATTTCATTATTAGCGCTCCCTTTGCTAATTCTGGTGCTGGAGCAGCTTATGTCGTGTTTGGAACTCCTGTGAACGAAGCACCTACAGGTTTAAGTCTCAGTAATGACAGAGTGAATGAAAATGTCCCAGACAATACAGTTGTTGGTTCATTGATAACCACAGATCCAGATACGGAGGATAGTTTTACATATAGCCTAGTTACTGGTGAAGGTGATGATGATAATTCTGCTTTTACTATTGACGGAGATCAACTTAAAATTAATTTATCTCCAGACTTTGAAACTAAGTCCAGTTACAAGATTCGCGTCAAGACACAAGACGCGGCTGGGCTGACTTATGAAAAAGCTTTGACTGTGAATATTAATGATATCAATGAAACGGATTCAAACAGTTTCCTGACACTAATTAGTGGTGATGTCTTTAAGATTGAAGATAATAATAGTAATGGTAATGCGACACTAGAATTCACATTGACGGGAAGTAATTCTGATGGTGTCAATGAAATAGGAGTATTTACCGTTGATGATGCTAGTGGTAAAATAGATGGTATTGCGACCGGGGAACAGGGTTATACAGAAAAAGCCTTGGCCAGAGGTCAGGTAATTTTCTCTACCCTGACTAATTCTCCTTCTGGGTTTGATGATAATAGCCTGAAAAGATTATTATTATTTAACACTAATGACAATTTGAGATTTTATTTAGTAAAAGATGGTTCAACGGACTCTGTACTAAATAAAACCACTCCCATGGAAAATGTTCTCATTGCCAACTCTTCTAACCTCAAAATTACAGACTTAGGATCTAATAGTTTTTCCCTGGAGTGGGAAGATGGTTCTGGTGATCCGACTGGGTTTGAGGATTTGCGTGTGAATATTCAAGTAACTAATCAAGCGATCCCTCTAGGTACAAACCTGCAAAGCCAACCACAAGGGGAATCATTATATCTGCGGAATATCACAGGTGATGTAAAAGCTGATTTTACGGTTTACCGAGAAGCAAATTACAACAACTTCGTTGGTTTCTATCAAGTCACTGGTGAGAATGGCGGTATTGACACTAATGGTGATGGTCAGGCTGATATCCTACCAGGAGAAGCTGGTTATATTCAAGCAGCCATTAATAAACGGATTTCCGATATTAATTTATCGGTGAACGACGGTGGTACAGCCTCTTCTAGCGCAACTCTTCCCAGTGGTTCTATCGTGGTGCCATTTTTAATTGTTAATGGTACACCTGATGCCTTACTTGATAGTAATTCTAATAATGATCCAGATATTTACTTCACCTTCTTGGGTGCTAACTCAGATGGTGTTGACCACGTGCGGATGTTAGGTGATAATACCTTTGGTTTTGAAGATATGCGTGGTGGCGGTGACAAGGACTTTAATGATACAATTGTTAAAGTGAATTTGACACCCCTAGTTTAGCAGAAATTTCTCAGCCCCAGAAATTGTTTAATTTAATTCGGCTGAGATATTCAGATCCCCGACTTTTTAGAGAATTCAGGGATCTGGCGTAAATAATAATTGAGTCACTGCTGTTAAAGCCTTGAGTCCTTTCAATGAACCAGTAATTAATCGCCTAGCTGACTGTGGTTGACGGATTAATTCCCAAGCTAAGGGGAAAGGTCGCAAAGAACCGTTTTCACTAATCGCGGATGTGATATTGGGGATATCATGGTGAGAATCATCGCTGACTACTCGCAATATAGCCACTTGTTTGTCTGGGAATTGGCGGAAAAATTCTAGGCAGGGATATCCTTCCATATCCACAACATCAGCACCGTATTGTTGATGTAAGTGGTGTTTTTCTGCGGCTGTACATACAATGCGATCGCTTGTGAACCCCCTGACTAAAGATACATGATCACCCAGTCGGGTATATATATCTGTGGTAAAATAATTATTACATTCTTGTAGATTTCCTTGATAAAGGCAGTTTTGATATAAAACAATATCTCCAACCTGGTATTTTCCGCTTAAGCTACCACATAAACCCATCATCAAGATAGAATTTTCACGGATGTGGGTTAATTTTTGTAAATATTCCTGCATCTGTGCGATTCCCATGGGGGTGGTTAATACCTGGGGTGGAGGACTGGGGATACAACTTAATCCACGACAGACGGCTTGATATTCTGCCCCCTGGGGGACTAAAATCAGAGTTGGCATTTTGTGGGGTAATGGGTAAAAACTATTCCCGATTGCGAATGACTAATGAATAATGATTAAGATAATAATTTTATCAGATGGTACAGACCAAAACAACCCAAACATCCGCCCGTGAAAGCTTTAATATTTCCAAATTAGCAATTAAGTTTTCTTGGTTGACGGTGTGTTTTTGGATAGGTGTAACGGTAGCTGGGGTTCTGGCATTCAGTTCTCTCAAATATGCTTTATTTCCAGATATCACTTTTCCAGTGGTGGTGGTAACTGTCCAAGCGCCCCTAAGCAGTACCCTAGATACAGAGGAAAAACTGACTAAACCCATAGAGGAAGGTCTAAAATCATTGGTAGGACTTGAGGATATTCGTTCATCAACTTATCCGGGTCAAACTGCGGTGGTTTCCTCTTTTGTTGTCGGTACAAGTTTAGAAACTGCGACTAACAAAATTTCCCAAATAGTTAATCAGTTAAATCTACCCAAGGATACAAATAAAAAAATCATCCCTTTGAATCTGAACGAATCAGCGACTGTTAGCTATGCCGTTGAAAGTTCCGTCCGGGATATTGATAATTTACGACAACTGGCAAAAGATAAAATTGTTCCGGCGATCGCTAAATTACCAGGGGTGCTGAAAGTGTCTCTGTTAGGGGGTGGAACATTAAAACCCCAACTGACTACAGTAACCAATGGACTCCAGCCACCCACTGGAACTTTAGTTAGGTTTAATGGTCAAGATGCTTTGGCTTTTCAGGTGATTAAAAAAGGTGATGCTAATACCCTAGAAGTGGTCAGTGGAGTAGAAAAGGAAGTACAACAACTAAAGGCTACTTTAAAAGATGTCACTTTGACTTTAGCTGCTACCCAAGCGGAATATATCCGTAATGCTACCCATTCTACTATAGATGCCCTGATAGAAGCTATCATTCTCTCGGTGGTTGTAATTTTTCCTTTTTTATGGAATTGGCAAGCTACCCTGATTTCTGCTTTAGCTATTCCCATATCTTTGTTAGGGACATTTATCGTCATGGCGATATATGGCTTTAATTTAGAAACCATTACCCTGTTAGCATTAGCTTTGGTAATTGGCTCAATAGTGGATGATGCCATAGTTGATGTCGAAAACATCATGCGGCATATTGAAAACGGAAAAACCCCACGGGAAGCCGCCCTGATAGCTACTAATGAAATCGGTTTAACTGTCACCGCAGCCACTTTAACAGCGGTGGCGGTATTTTTACCTATCGGTTTGATGGGTGGAGTCATTGGGCAGTTTTTTAAACCCTTTGGGATTACTGTTTCTGCGGCTATGCTGACATCTTTATTAGTAGCCCGGACTTTATCACCAGTCTTAGCTATTTACTGGCTCAAGCCTAAATCATCTAGTTCTCCCCAGAAGCAAGGTAGGATTTGGCTGGGATTTGAGCAAGCTTACCGCAATTTGTTAGCTTGGTCTTTACAGCACCGTTTGATAGTTGTGGGGTTAGCTGTAGTTAGTTTAATTGCTGGCATTGCCCTAATTCCCCTAATTCCCAAAGGCTTTATTCCCAAACTTGACCGAGGAGAATTTAATATTGTCTATACTTCCCTAGTACCTAGTCTTCCTGCGGCTCTTGGACAAGAGGTGCCAGGAGGAGGAGGACAACCAGGAGGACGGGAAACACAAAGGGGACGAAAAGATAAATTAGGAAGTTCGTCTTTGTCTGTTGCTGTGGATTTATCTGCTGACCCATCTCCTATTTCCATTTCTAATCTTTTAAACGATTCCTTGGATGTTGCTAAGAAACTGGAAAAAGTGGTGAGAAATTCCCCGGCAGTGGCCACGGTTTTTACTACTGTCGGTTCTCGTGAAGGTGAACCAAACAAAGGGACGCTGTACGTTAAGCTAAAAGCAGAACGAAAAGTGAAAACGGCTCAAGTCCAAGACCAACTCCGTGCTACTTTGCCAAAATTGGCGGGTGTCACCACAAGTGTAGAAGATATTCAATTTGTAGACACCGGTGGACAAAAACCTCTACAAGTAGCTTTACAAGGTAAAGACCTCCAGGCTTTGACTACAGCAGCTAAAGCGGTGAAAGCACGAATTGAGAAAATATCTGGTTTTGCTGATGTAACTATTACAGGTGAATCTCATCAACAAGATACAATTTTGCAAATTGAAAGGTTAAATCATCAGCGAGTGGTTTATATTGGCGCTAACCTGGGACAAAATCTAACTTTAGGTAATGCAACGGATATTGTGGTATCTGAGGCTCAGGCTGTCATACCTGCGGGTGTTTCTTTAAATTTAGGTGGGGATTCTGCCCGTCAAAATCAGGTTTTTGGCAGTTTTGGCACAACTTTAGGATTATCGGCGCTTTGTATTATTGTGGTGCTGATTTGGCTGTTTAAAAGTTGGGTAGACCCCATAGTTATTGGTCTTTCTTTACCTTTAGCAATTGTGGGAGCGTTGTTGGCGCTACTTTTTACCAAAAGTGATTTTGGCATGATATCTCTGATTGGTTTTGTGTTTTTGCTGGGAATTACTAATAAAAATGCGATTTTAATTGTAGATTACATTAACCAATTACGAGATTCTGGAATAGAAAAAACTGAGGCAATTCTCAAAGCAGGTCCTGTACGTTTACGCCCCATTATGATGACTACGGCAGCGACTATTTTGGGGATGGTTCCCATTGCTTTGGGTTTGGGTGCGGGTTCAGAATTGCGGTCTCCCATGGCTGTATCTATTGCCGGTGGTTTGGTCAGTTCTACTATTCTGAGTTTATTTGTTGTGCCAGTATTCTACGCGATTTTAGATGATTGGTTTCCCAGAAGGAAGGTAAATTAATAAGTTAATAAACTAGAATTAGATCTGCGACTTCTCTGAGAAGTCGCGGATTTTGTTGTTGATAATTTTTTTTTTGAATATTGACTTATAGCCATGTAGGTTGGGTCAGGAACTAAACCCAAGCTACAGAATTTCCTAAATTAAATCGTTAATAGAAAATTGTCGCTGTTTCTCTAAGTCTTGTAAATGGATTTTTTCTATATACATGGCTTCAGCATAATATTTAGATTTTTCTGGTTCGGTTTGAGGATCTATTTTTTCCCATTGTTCCCTAAAGTAATAATAGCGTTTTTCTCGGAATACTCTTTCCATGCAAGCTAATGCTGCTTGGATAACGTGAGGAGTTCGTAATATTTCTGTTTTATTTTTTTCATTGAGATGAAATATATGGGAAACTATGTCTAATTCTTCTGATAATTCTAAATATCTATTTTGCACACTAGAAATTAAATCAAGTTCATCTAATGAAAATTCTAACATTTGTTGCCATAAAAAACGATGATGAGAAAGACTAAATTCTAAGTTGCGGGTTTCTAAATCTTCAATAATTATTTGTCTTTGTTCGCAAGAATGAAGATAAATGATTAATAATAATGCCTCAGCCCGTTCTAGTAAAGTGCGTTCTGTATTAACTAAAGATAATTTTGGTTTTTGAGGTTGCGGTTTATTTATACGCGGACTTAGAGATTTTAGACTATTAGGTTTAATCTGAGTTAGGAGATTTTCAACTCTTAAAGGTTTAAGTCTACTATCTCCTAAACTGAGAATTTCTGCACAGTAAGAGACATAATAATTTAGTGTATCACTATTAACGATATTTTGCAATAATTTAATAATTTGTTGGGTAACTTGTTGAAAGTCGGTAGCTTGTTTTAAATCTCGATTTTTAATAATATTTTGAATTTGCCAATCTAGCCAAAGTGGCGCATTTGTTAATAATTGTTGATAATCGGATGCTGTATGATCATGTAAATATTCATCAGCATCTTTACCATGAGGTAAATTGAGAATTTTTAATTGTACTTCTCCTGTATAAACTAAATTAGCAATCTCACCAATTGCTTTTTCCGTAGCATTTATTCCAGCTTTATCTGCATCAAAATTGAGAGTTAATTGCTTAGATTCTGTATAACGTAATAATAGCCGTACTTGTTCTATACTTAATGCTGTACCCAAGGAAGCAACAGCGTTATTAATTCCGGCTGCATGGAGAGAAATCACATCAAAATATCCCTCTACAACTACCGCTTGATCAACTTTAGAAATAGCGTCTTTTGCTTCATCTAAAGCAAATAAAGTTTTCCCTTTACTAAATAATTCTGTTTCCGGAGAATTGAGATATTTTGGTTGTTCTTCCGTTAAAGTTCTGCCTCCAAAAGCAATTACTCTCCCTTGAAGATCACGAATAGGAATCATTAACCTATCACGAAATACATCATAATATCCTCCTCCTTCTTTTCGGGGTTTAATTAATCCTGCTTGTTCTACCAATTGTAGGGGATAATGTTTACTTTCCACCAAATAACGGTAAAGAGTTTCCCAACCAGCAGGAGCATAACCTAAACCAAATTGTTGAATAGTTTCCTCTTTAAATTGACGAATTTTTGTTAAATATTCCCGTGCTTTTTGTCCTTGAGATTGTCTTAAAGTGTGTTGATAAAATTGAGCAGCGGAAGCGAGAACAGTATATAATTGGTCACGTAAAGATATTTGACGTTGTAATTCTTGTCTTTGTTCAGGTTCTAAAGTTTTAACCGGGACTTGATAACGTTTTGCTAAATCTAGTACCACTTCCGCAAATTGACGTTTTCCCAAATCCATAACAAACTTAATTGCATTTCCCGCAGCTTGACAGCCAAAACAATAATACATTTGTTTATAAGGACTAACCGTAAAGCTGGGAGTTCTTTCATCATGAAAAGGACACAAACCCACAAAATCTTTACCCCGTTTTCGCAAAACTACATACTCTGATATGACATCAACAATATCAGCGCGGAGTTTAACTTCTTCAATAGTATCTGGATGTAAGCGAGGAATTTGCATGAGGAATCAACGATCGTAATCTAGATTTATTATACTATAATATATTTTAATTGTGTTAGTGGCTAGTAGGGTGTGTTAGCGACAGTGTAACGCACCAAACCCTGAAACACAGCATACTATAATACCCTGTTATAAATATGTAAAAAAACTATTAGCTAAAATAGCAGCTTGAGTTCGGTCTCTGAGATTTAGACGATTTAAAATATTTGTAATATGATTTTTGACTGTTCCTTCGGAAAGGTACAATTTTTCGGCAATTTCTCGATTATTATCACCAATAGCAATTAATCGCAGAACTTCTTTTTCTCTAGGTGTGAGTTCTGCTAAACTTGCTGGTACAGATGTTAAGTTTTGGGGTGAATTTGCAGGAAATTGAGTTAAAATTTTTTTGACTATTCCTGGTCATAATTGGGAATATCCCTTATTAACCGCGCGAATGGCAACTGCTAACTCTTCTGAAGGTGTATCTTTGAGTAAATAACCCATTGCTCCATTTTTTATTCCTGCTTTTACATATTCATCATCATCAAAAGCTGTGAGAATTAAAACTTTACTATGAGGGAATTGATGATTAATTTCTTTAGTCGCAGCAACTCCATCTATAATGGGCATTCTGATATCCGTTAAAATTACATTTGGTTGCAGTTCTCTGACTAAATTAATGGCAATTTGACCATTTTCTACTTCTTTGACAATTTTTATATCTGATTCTAGTTATAATAACGCTCGTAAACCTTGACGAATTAAACCTTGGTCATCTACAATTAAAATTGTGATCATGGTAATTGGTAATTGGTAATTGGATTCCCGACTTTTCTAATAATTCGGGAATCTGAATCTTGGGGTATTTATATAATAGGAAACTGAGGGATTATATCATCTATCTCTGTCATTAATTTAATTGTTTCTATGACGACAATAATGATTTGTTGATAATGAGTAATTTCCGCATCAGATAAATCTATGTTAGCATTTTTTCGGTCTTTTAACCATTTATCTAATACTTGATAACCACCAATTTTAAATTCCCACACTATTGGAGAAACTCCCGAAAAATAACAGTTCTGATTAATCAAAATTTGCTGTTTATTTGTATTATATTTAACTTGATTTATTTCATTTTTACCATCACCTTGATAATGAATAGCGCCTCTTTCTTCTCCATTAAATAAAGGTAAATTAGCAGTAGTAGAAGTTTCTGATTTAGTAATGGGAGTTGGGGGCAGATTTTTCATCAAATGTAAATTAACTAACTTTTCTCCTTTGATAACTAATTGATTAAATAATTCATTATTGCTAGTTAAAGGAAGACGCGGAAAATCAATCTTTAAAAACTGGGAGTATCGTTGACGATATTGAGGAGAATGAAACACAGCATAAATATAATAAAAGATATTTTCTGCTGTGGGAATATAACCTAATTTGGACTTAATTACAGTCAGAAATTCTGGAGAGAAATTAGGTTTTCTGTCTTGGGTTGTTTCGTTCTCTGGATAAATATAAAGAGGGAATAAATAATTAATTTCCTTGGTCTTATTAGAAATAGCACAAGATTCTATCATATCTTGAGTAGTACCAACTAAAGACCATTCCCCAGACTGAGATTGTTGTCTAACGGTAATTAATCCTAAATTATCACCTAATAACATATTTTTCATCACATCATTTCGAGGCATACAAATAAATCCCCTTGATTTACCTGTATAGTAGGTGTATTTGATATCAAAAGGACGATATAAAATCCGTTTAATCGAATTTCTATTTATTGTATTATTTTTATTTTGTTTAACTCTGCTTTTTTTAATATCATCTTGCGCTAAAGCAACTTGCCAATCTCTTGTATCCTTTCCTAAATTATACTTTTCTCTTGCCTCTTCTGGTGGTAAAAATGCAAAATCATTAACAATTTTTTCCACGTCTTCACGAGTTTTCTGAATTGTTAAAGAATCTCGTGCTGTGACAATTCCCACAGAATTAACAAGCATGATATCAGTTATTTTCCAACCTCGATTATATTCTGCTAAAGCATAAACATCTTGAGGAGTCAACAAATAAAAAGGAGAAATAGGATTGATTTTTTCCCATGCTACGGTTTTCATCGTTAATTCTTTCAATAACTCATATTTATGTTCACGAGTTCCCCATAAATCAGCATAAAAAACGCCATTATCTAGTGCATTTTGTTGATTAAATATAAGCTGATTTTTAGGAATATCCTTAACAGCAATTAAAATCGCTACTCCCTGTTGAATATCAAAGACATTTTGATCTATACTTCCATCTGGAGAAACTTCTTTTTTCTTAGCATTACCATGTAAATTCAGAATATAAATCCGATTAAAACTTTGTAATAAACTTTGACGCATTCCTCTAAATGTCGGGTTATCTAAATAACCATGATTGGTAACAAAAGCTAAAATTCCTACTCCTGTTTTATCAATTCTCCATTGTCCAAAGCGAATAAATTTTACATAATCATCTTGTAACCATTTGGGATTTTTTTCATCTAAAGATAATCCATCTATGTGATAATAATCTTTAACTAATCCTTCTATCCATTCATTTTTATTTTCTGAATGTCCCGAATAGGGAGGATTTCCTAAAACTACATGACTAGGGATTTCTGTTTTAATTGCTGCTGCTTGGTTTGCTTCTGCTGAGATATACTGGCCTAAAATTAATTCTGATTTTTTCACTCCTTCATTTAAAGCATTAGTTAAAAAGATATTTAATCTTTCTTTTTCTTGAAATTCATAACCTAAGTTTTCTAATAATAATCCCAGTTTTAAATGTGCAATTGTATAAGGAGTCATTAATAACTCAAAACCATATAAACGTTTGAGAACTTGTTTATCTCTAAATAATTGATTCCAACGGTTAACTCCATATTTTTCAAAGTTAAAATAAATTTGTTTAATGACTTCATATAAAAAAGTTCCTGTTCCCGTAGCTGGGTCTAAAATTGTGACGTTTTTACTACCCAAACCATCATCTAAATTAAAATCATTTTCTAAAATATGATTAACTGCTTTAACAATGAAAGATACTACAGGTTCAGGAGTATAATAAACTCCTCTACTTTTTCTTAATGATGCTTCATAAGCTGCTAAAAATGTTTCATAAAAGTGGACTATGGGATCTTGTTTTCGCGTTTCTTGTCCAAAGTTTTCTAGAATATTATTCATATCAACTTTAGCTAAAAGTTCCACTAAACTATCAATTGTCCAATTAATTTTACTGATGATATCTGTGGAAATGACTGTACTAAATAATCCTTGTAAAAAGGGAATTTTGTCACTAATATAAATACCCGCATTTTGACGATTAAATTGATATGTTGTTTGTCCATGACAATGGCCTACCCTAGCGGTAAATAAACCATAAGCTATGGTTTGAGCATACATATCAGCAAAATTATAATTATCTAAATCTGGTAATAGTAACTCTTGGAATAATAATTTTAATTGAGTTAATTCTCCTGTTTGTTCTTCGGTTTTCAAGGCTTCATTAATACTATAACGAATAGCTTTAGTTGCTGCGGCCATTTCCTTAGCTAAATCATAGTAGTTATTAATAGTTTTTTCTTGTTTGCTGAGAAATGATCTAATTAATTGTTCTGTTTCTAATATATTAGAAACAGGAATTATTTGATTGTTTTCAATTGTAGCTAAGGTGGTTTTTAATTGCAGTTTACCATCAAGATACCAATGAAACTGAAGATAATTAGTCAGGATAAGATTTTCACCAATGGATGATTCTAAATAACGTTGTAATTGTTCAGTTTTTTGAATTTTATCTAAGTTTTCTCCGATTTTTTTGGCTTCAATATAACCGAGTAATTGATTATTCTTTCTCACCGTAAAATCAGGAATACCTGCTTGATTTCCCAATTCTTCAACGGTGGATTTTATTCCTAAAATAACACTATTAATCAGATTTTATAATGTGGAGTATTGAGTGCGTTCACTGCCTTTTTCTAGTTTTGATTGCAGTTGTTGTAAGTAGTGTCTAAAGTCCATATATTTTCTGTGTTTTTCAAATAAATATGTGATGTTATCAATGATAAGTTACTATTGAAATACATCGTCATAATCAGGATATCCAGGAATTATATTACCAATTACCAATTAGTAAGCTCTACTAAATAACTGGTCACTTTATGATTATAATTCATTTTAAAGATGAAGGTGGTGAAATTCATGAATTTTTAATATTTCTTTACTTTATTTTCCGAGATAAATTTTCTAAAAACTATGATTTTGAGAGTAAAACAGTTTAATAGTTCAGTAAAGGAACTTGCACAATAATTTGATAACCTGCACCTAGATGAGTGTTAATTTCAAATTCCCCTCCTAATGCTAAAATGCGATCGCGCATACTTTGTAAACCAAATCCAGTCGGATTTTCACCTAAATCAAAACCTTTACCATTATCCTGAATTATCAACTTTAAAGTTGCTAAAGTTGTTGTTAATTCTAGATTAATTTCTGGATAGAAGTTAATATCATAGGAACATAAAAAACCGAAATAACGACAAATAACTACAAATAACCAAAGGGTAAATATGAAACTGAAGACATTATCACTGCTTGCTGGTACTCTGGCCTTAACTTTAATCGCAACTCCCTTTGCAGTGCAAGCGCAGAACAACCCACCCTTACCCCAACCTGGTCAAGAATTACAAAAAAGAGGTTTATTTAAACACTTGAATTTGACCAGTGAACAAAAAGCGAAAATGAAGGAAATTCACACCAATACCCGCGCTCAAGTTGACGCTATCTTGACCACAGAACAAAAAAATCAGTTAAAAACTGCAATGGAAAAACGTAAAGCTGAACGTCAACAAAGACAAGGACAACATCACAGTGGACATGAGAAAAAAGGTGATATTTTTAATTCTTTGAATCTAACGGACAAACAGAAAGATCAAATTAAACAAATCCATGATTCGGAAAGACAAAAAATGCAAGCTATATTAACTCCCCAACAGCAAGCACAAATGAAGAAATTCCGGGGAGAAATGCGTTTTCATCATCAACAACGCAACCCCCAATAATTCTGAGTCATTTAAATAAGAAAAATTAACTAAGGGTGGGTATAAAAGCCCAGCCTATTTTTGTATGACTGACTATAAAAGCTGGCATAATCAATAAACCCAGTTACTTAAAAACTCCACTTGTCCCTGCATATCTTCTGCTGATTTGGTGTTAATAAGTCGCAAAACTCCACGCATTAACTCGCCAATGCTGTATCTTTGCTGAGGTGCTAAAATTATTCCAGCGTGAGATGACTCTTCTTCGAGTAAAGTAGTATGGATATAATAGAAGTCCCTGGCATTAAAGCTAAATATAACTCGGTTATTTTCTTTAGCCCAACTTAGCTGTTCTCGATCTGATTTGTACAACATTCCCACATCTGCAACTGTTAACACATCTACATTGCGCGAACGTAGGGCTTGAACAAAATCTTCATCCATAGAGTCTTCGTCAATATAAAGCCGGATTTTATTCATCTGTATTTTTATCTTTCTGGCTGTGTAACTCTGCTAAATTCCAGTATTCTGCTTCTGCTTGGGCTAACTCAGTTTCAATCTGATGACGATTAACGTGGTAGTAAGCTAAAGCTGCATAAACTTGGGCAAGGTTGAGGTGACTTATCCGACGGGCAATTTCTTCAGCATTTGCACCTTGTTTGTAAAGAACAACCACCCGACTCACAGAAGTTTTAGTCCCTGTAATCACGGGACGACCATTATTGATATCTGGAGAACAGGTTACTAGCGTACCAATGTTAGTAGCAGTTGCCATGGTTGAGAGAATTTTTAGCTAGGGTTATTTAATTCTAGTTTATTATTGGCGCATCGCACCACAGGCGATCGCTTACAATGAATACTTGTCGGCATGATTTCCACTTTGTCATACATAGGAAAATACTTTAAATCCTTTCAGGTTTAACAAGTGTAGTTTCTGGTTTGGCTACATTACGAAATACAATGAGTGACTCTCATGTAATTTCCACTTAAACCATCAGAACATCATGCAAGATTAGCAGTAAACTCAGCTAAAACACTTTGCAATTTTCTTTTTGATACAAAAGAATATCAAATGAAAAAAAGATAAACTCTTACTACTCTCACTCTCTGCGCCTGGAGTGCTTCTGCGTGAGCTAAATTATCTGAATCAGCAACAGCGAAAATATAACAAAAAAAGAGGTCTTTTTAGACCCCTAAGAAAATCGAAATAAAATAAGCTCGCTATGTATAGAAATTAAGACAAACCAGCATTAGTACCTTGTTTACCAGTTGCTAATTCCACTTTAACAATCTTGCCACCCATTTTTTGAATCCGTTGTTGTTCACGGAACCAATTTTCATAGGGAACTAACTTAGTAAAGTAAGTGTTTTGTAATTCGCGTTGGGTGCGAGTACGAGATAGACTAGGAACACAAGCAGTTACTTTAAATAAACGAGCCATTTTTTTCAAATCTCCTCTATTTGTTTGTGGAAACTTTTTTATCTCAAAAATTTTGAGTGCAAATCTTTAATTAATCTTTCGCAGACTGGAAATCAACCATCAACACTAGACTGATAACACTTACAATCAAATTAGCAAGAGAACCTTCTAGCAATCATGATTGATTTCCAGACCAAAATACCAGTTTCGCACCTATATTACTAAGTGCAAACCTAACTCCTAGCTCAAGCCAGAGGAGATATAGTCGAAGTAAACGCCCATTTCTTTACCAGCGTCAGGACCTACCAAACTAGCGGTTACTTCCTTCATAGCTTGGATAGCTTGAACGGTAGAGCCTACGGGTACTCCCAAGGAATTGTAGGTTTCTTTCAAACCATTTAATACGCGCTCATCCAAAATGGAAGCATCACCAGCGAGCATAGCATAGGTAGCATAACGCAAGTAGTAATCCAAGTCACGGATACAAGCTGCGTAACGACGGGTAGTGTACATATTACCACCGGGGCGGGTAACATCAGAGTACAACAAGGACTTAGCTACAGCTTCTTTAACGATCGCAGCAGCATTAGCACTGATAGTACCTGCGGCACGAACGCGCAGTTCACCAGTAGCGAAGTAGCCTTTTAATTTTTCGAGAGCAGAGGTATCAAGGTATTTACCTTGAACGTCTGAAGAATTGATAACGGAGGTAATTGCGTCTTGCATTGTTGTTTTTTCCTTATTTCCAACCTTATTGTCACAGTATCAGTTTTAGCCGAGAATAGAGCTAAAACCTACTGCATTGCACCAACAACGTAGTCGAAGTAAGAACCAGCTTCACCTGCGTCTTCAGCAGACAACAAGGTAGCAGCAACGTTCTTCATAGCGGCAACGCCACCAGCAACTGCATCAATGGGAGTACCCAAAGACTTGTACATTTCCCGAACACCAACGATACCGATTTCTTCGATGGCTGTAACATCACCAGAAACGATTCCGTAGGTAACCAGGCGGAGGTAGTAGTCTAAGTCACGCAAGCAAGTAGCTGTCATTTCTTGACCGTAAGCGTTACCACCGGGGGAAACAACATCAGGACGTTTTTGGAACAGTTGGTCACCAGCTTGCTTAACAATGCGCTCGCGGTTTTCGGTCAATACTTGCGCGATGCGAAGGCGTTGTGCGCCACCAGCAACAAAACCTTTGATTCTATCTAATTCACCGGGGCTGAGGTAGCGAGCTTCTGCATCAGCATTCACGATAGCTTTCGTGACGATACTCATTAATGGATTCCTCCAAAACTAATGTAACCAGAGTTTGATTAAACTGGTACGACTTTATATGGTTGATAGTCAAGCCCGACATCTTGATTTACATTTCTAACCAGATTGACTGGATTTGGTGTAAACCAGATGGAAAACTCAAATACCTTCCGCAAAATATTGTCCAGTATTATGTTGAGCATTTATTACTGCTCTTAATATTTTGTAACATTAATTTTCAGATTTGCTCATTTTGAGGCAACAGGTAACAGGTAACAGGTAACAGGTAACAGGTAACAGGTAACAGGTAACAGGTAACAGGTAACAGGTAACAGGCAAGGAGGTAGAGTTATTACCAATTACCCATTACCCATTACCCATTACCCATTACCCATTACCCATTACCCATTACCCATTACCCATTACCCATTAACCTACCTATTGCTAGGACGACCTGTTAAAACAGCAGGAGACAAGCTAGACCAAGATTGTTTCACCAAATCAGCCTCAGCTTGTACACTACCCAAGTAGTTACCCGCTGGTAAAGAGGGATAGCGTTTGTAAGGTACTACGTCTTCACCAAAATAACGAGCATATTCAGGACTATTGACAATTCCCTCTACAGCAGCCCTTAAACCGCTATCAGCCAATAATTTGTTATATTGGCGGATTTCGCTCTGGGTAGCCGGTGCGCGTCCCAACAGGTGACGGAATAAAAATTCAATTACCTTGGTATTGGGATAAGGAGTATAGAACCGTTTGCGATAGATTTCGGAACTAGCTAATTCCAGGACAAACTCACGCACGGTAATTTCACCATTCCGTAATTTGCTATCTAAGTCAGAACGGCGGAAATAACCAGGAACTTGACCACTAAATACATCCATTACCTGACAGTAAATAGCATTAATTACCTGATTGGTTTCCGGGGAATTTGTGCCAGTAGTAGCGCGATAAATCCGAATTGGCTTGCGTCTGCTCGTGCCTACACCTACCTCTACAGACTGTCCACGTCCATCATTGAAAGAACGACCCAACTCAATAAACAAGGGTTTAGTCTTGTCCATTTTCTTACTTTGGGCTGCTAAATCAGCGATCGCCTTCGCCAAAATTGGTGTATTCTCAGTTTTAATCCGAGGCTTAACTGTTTTAAAGCTGGGAACAACCAAATCATCATTTTGCTTAGTTAGCTGGTTGTAAAGCTTTTCAGTATTGGGGAAGTTAGCAGCAGGTAAAGTGGGGAAGCGACGGTAAGGAACAGTATCTTCACCGAAGACTTGACGATATTCCACACTCTCCACCATAGAGCTAATAAAGGCACGAATACCTTGAGTAGCGAGAATTTGGTTATATTTGCGGATTTCTGCTTGATCAATCGGTGCGCGACCCAAGAAATGCTTAGTACCCAACTCAATTACTTTCGTGTTGGGATAAGGTGTATAAAACTCCTTCAAGTACAGGTTAGAGTAACCCAAACTTTGAATAAATTCCTTCACCGTAATTTCACCATTCACCAACTTACTTTCTAGACTCGTGAACTCGTTGAGAGAAATGTAAGGAGCAATATCTCGCTCGAAAATCTGGCGATAAGCACCGCTAATTACAGTATCAACAGCAACCTTATCATTACCGACTGCTGTTAATTTAAAGACCTTGGTTTGCTCACGTTGCTTAGTAACACCTTGATTAATGCGGAAATCAATATCTGGTTCAGTCCGCATTTCTGTAACTGCACCCAATTCCACAAAGCGCGGGGTTTCTTGTTTTTCAACATTGGCCAAATCTTCGCGGATAGTACTTACGCGCAACTGACGTAAAGATACACCAGCAGGAGTTAAATAGCGTTCGTAAGGAACAGTATCTTCACTGAATGCTTGGCTGTATTCATCACTGTCAATGATAGCATCAACAACAGCATAGAAACCCTTCTTAGCCGCCAGGTCAAAATACTTATTGTTCTCTTCCCGACCATAGGTAGGACGACCTAATAAGCGACGGTGAATATACTCAATCGCTTTACACACATAGAGAGAAGTCCAATACATCTTGCGGAATAAATCCGACTTAGCCAATATCCGTACAAACTCACGGACAGTGATTTCGCCGTTTTCCAGCTTAATTTCTGCAACTTTCAGCCGTTGACCTTCATAAACATCACGACCGAAAATTTGTAAGTATGTAGCCTTAATTACCGCTTGGGTAGAACTTTCAGAGAACTTAACACTTGCTCCCTTAGCCGCTTTTTTGCCAATAGTTCCTGGTAATTGGTCTAATTTGAAGACTTTAGCCCCTAGAGTCCCTGGAGCTACACCACGGGCTTTAGGGTTACTAAGTTGATTATTGATACCAGGTCCTTGGTGAATCAAAATCCGGCGGGTATCCTTACTAAAAGGTGCAGGGCTGCTGCTGGGGTTGCGAGTTTCTTTCGGGAAAATCGCCCCAAATTGAATTTCCAAGGGATCATTACCAGAACCATAAGGATGTTGATCAGGTAATGGCTGTTCATAAGCCGCAAAAGTTGTAATAAATTGAGGTACTTTACGGAAAGGCGCACTGTATTTAAACAGGTCTTGCTGTGGTCCCCAGTTGCGACACTCTTGAGCTTCTTGACCCAGACCCCGAATATAGGGTACTGTTTCTTCGCCAAAGTAATCGCTGTATTCGGTAGAATCTACCAAAGCATTCACCAAGGCCGCTAAACCGCCTTTAGAAACAATAGCAAAGTATTTTTGCACTTCTTCGCGGCTGGAAGGTCCCCGTCCTAAAATATGACGGAAAGCCAATTCAATTACCCGACTGTTAATAAAAGGCTGGTAAAATTGCTTTTGGTAAAGGGGAGACTTAGCAAGACGACGAATAAACTCCCGCATGGAGATTTCGCCATTTTTAACTTTTGATTCCAAATCAGAAATAGACAAGCTATAAGCACGGGTAATATCGCGCTCAAATACTTGACGATAAGCCGCTTTGATCACTTCTGTCTTTTCGCTAGAAGACAGACCCGGCTTCATAGCGTATTTGGGACGATTCTCAGCCGCGTTAGCGTAAATTTGGGGTAGTTGTAACCCTTGTTGATCACCAGTAGGACGTTGGCGAACTTTTGTGGAAGGTGTAGGCGCTTGAAATTCTGTGAGCAATACATCCATGTACTGAGTCACAATTTCTGTAGCTGCCGCGTCTTTGCGGAAATAGGATAAAGAAGCCACCTTGATCTCCTGTAAAGCCACTATAGTCGCTTCAGAAGAACAGGCATTTTCAATAATTTCCCGTAAACCTCTGGTATTCACAGAGATGATATTAGGGTCACCAGCGACAATGGCATAAGTAGCATAGCGCAAGAACCAGGATAAATCCCGTAAGCTCTTGGCCATGTTACCCGGACCATAACGAGCGACGTTAATGGGTCTAAAGCCCGGAGGTGTCGGTCCGCCAGCAGAAGTATTGAAAATAGAACGCAGGTTTTCCAAGAAACCACCACGACTTTCAACGTAGGTGACTGTTCCTAATTTCATGCCCTCTTGCAGACTAGCACCAGCACCGACCATTGCCAATTCTCGTTCTTGAGGCTTTTCTAAGAAAGCCATAGGTGAACCACCGACGAAAATCCGGTTAGCAGCGCGAGAAACGATGATTTCCGAATTTTCTGTGAGAATTTGGGCGATTTCTAAACGTTTTGCCCCAGAGGCAAAATAACTGACCAGTTCACTTAGTTCACCTCTTCCTAAAAAGCGGTCTTGTTGTTCCGCTTGGGAAATAGTGGACACAGGTAGGGTTTGATATAGTTGCGGACGCGCAACTGAGCTTCCACCGCTTGCCTTAACACTCATTAGCTTTTTAAAACTCCTATCATAATCGTTTATGTGTTAAGCCTGAGTTATTTATTTTTAAGGCTTGACATTTTTGCGTATTTGTGAATATGACGCTGGCAAAACCCAGTAAATTAACCCAGTTCAATTTTTAGATTAGAACGTTTTGTGTTGACGCTGTTGGTTTATTAAGAAGTATGTCGAATCTGTAATCTAAATTTGATATTCCAGAAGATACATACTTCTATTTTCTGGGATGAACATAGATTTTATCCCATATTTTGCACCAATTTAATGATTAAGCTGACTCATAAAGGCAAAGGACAGACGGTAGGCAAAAATGATCAAGGCTATATTGATACCAGGTTGGTAAACCGCTATCTTATTTTTGTGGTTATTGATAAGTTAAAGCGTCACTAAATTAAATATGTATAAATATTCAAAGGTATGCCCACCTATAAGATTTTACATCACTGATTTTGTCAAACTTAAATGCTAAACAGCTTATTAAATAAAAGATTATCTATAATGGGGCGCTTCCCGTTAACGCAAAGATACGTCCTACCTAGTTTCTTATTTAGTAGCGTATGGGTAAGAGCTAAAGTATTACTAAATATAAACTAACGCATAGTATTTGACGTTGGTAGAAAGAATAAAAAATAATTTTCTCAATACAAGTATAAGCAGAAAGCATATCCCCGACTCCTTCCAGAACAGGAGCGACGCAAGGGTGGCAGTAAAAATTATAATTTTTCCTTTGTAGTCAGGGATTTAGCCTTGATTTTGTTCGCGTAGTATCTAGAAAAGAGGACTCAAGTCCTGACTACGGGGAAAAGGGGAAAAGAGGACTCAAGTCCTCACTACATTAATCAATACTTATCAGTAAATCCTCACTAAACTAAATTTTTACAGTTTCTTGAGACTCTTGATTAATTGTTTGTGAATAGTCTTCTTTTTGGAAGTAGTAATAGCTATGGGGTTCATTTTTAACGATTACACTATTAACCACCTGTCCTAAGACATTTTGTCCGGATTTTGCTAATAGTTCCTTAGCAAAAGTAGCATTAACAGAATCAACAATACCAGGACGAACCACTAATAAAACACCGTCGGCCATTTGTCCTAAAGTAACAGCATCAGCAGCAACATTTAATGCTGGAGTATCAACAATTACATAATCATATTTATCAGAAAAATTCGCCATTAAAGTTGCCATTCTTTGAGAATCTAAAAGAGAAGCCGGACTAGGAGGAACTATGCCAGAAGTTAAGATATCTAAGTTAGGCATGACTTTTTTGATAGTAGCAGAGATTTCCTCTTCTTTAATAATTAAATTACTTAAACCTTGATTATTCATCAAATCCCAAATTTTATGCTGAACTGGACTGTGCAAATCTCCATCTATTAGTAAAACTTGACGGTCCATTTGTGCCATTGCTGTAGCTAAATTGGCTGCTACCGTTGATTTACCTTCTTTGGGTACAGAACTGGTGACAACAATAACTTTTAGCTCTTTATCAGCACTCATGAAATTGAGATTTGCCCTTAACATTCGGTAAGATTCACTAATAGAAGAACGGGGGAAATCTCGAATGATAATACTTTGATTATAGGGATCACTTTCATCCTGATTGCTAGAGGATCTTTTCCACTTACTGGCTGTAGGAATAACTCCCAATAAAGTCAGTTCCAGTAATTCTTTAGCTTCATCAACAGTCTTAATAGATTTATCTTGCCGTTCTAGAATATATATAGTAATCAAGGCCGCCAATATACTAATTAAGGCTGAACTTAGATAAGAACCCATAGCAGAGAAGGTAGATTCATCAGGAATTTGTGCTTCAGATATCTTAGTAGCATTACCTAAATTTTGATTTTCGGCTATTCTGCTTTCCTGTAGCTTTTGAAGTAACAGGGAATAGGTAGATTGTGCTGCTTGTAGTTTACGTTCTAACTGACGCTGTTGTTCTTCCAATTTCGGTAAGTTATTTAATCTTTGTTTATAAGCAAATTGTAAATCTAATAAAGAATTGACTTGACTTGCTAAACCTAGACGGTTAGATTCTAATTCTACGAGTCTAGTAGAGAGTTGTTGTTGTAATGCACTCAATTGTAAGTTACCTTGTGCTTGTAGTTTATTTTTACCTAATGCTTGGGCTATCCTCTGATCAATAACTCTGTTTAAAGAGATTATTTTGTCTCGTATGTCTATAATTTCTGGATGACTATTCTCCAAAATAGTTTGCCTATTTGCCAATTTTGATTGTAGCTGTTGGATTTCTTTAAGAATATCTTGTATTCCAGTGATTTGACTGATAGAAGTCATTAATAATGCCTGTTCGGGACTCATTCCCAATTGTTGACTTATTACCTGAGACTGGGATTTAACATTAGCCAATTGAGATTGAGTATCGTTCATTCTTAATTGCAAATTAGCCATGATTTCCACTGCCTGAGTTGCTTCCTCCTGTAAAGAAACAATCTTATTTCTCTCTTTAAAACCTGCTAATTCAGATTCAGAGCGACGCACAACTAATTCGGCTTTTGGTAGTTGTCTTTCTATGAATTTGCGAGCTGCGGCTGCTTCGGCTCTGCGTGAAGATAAATTCTGCTCCAAATAAACTTTCATTAGCTCATTTACAACTTGAGCAGCAGTTTTTGGGTTACTATCTGTGTAGGTAATTTGGAGAACATCAGCACCTTTAACTTCTTTGATAGTGAGGTTTTTGAGAAATAGCCTAGTTTTTAAAGCCAGTCCTTTATCATCTTTGAGTTCTAAACGGTTAATAGTTTTCTCTATTACCGGAAAAGAACGTATTATTTCTACTTCTGTGTTCATGGGATTACTTTGTTCCATGAGAGGAACTAATTTGCCTATTTCTGTTCCTAATCCCGTCATAGAAGAAGTAGAATTATTTCTTTGAAAACGTAACTTACCTTCTGCCACATAAAGAGGTCTTTTCAAAGATGTTGCTAACTGTGATATCCCAAAAACAACAATACTAATAGATAAAGTTGCCAACCAACGACGTTTGAGAATTGTCCAATATTTTGTCGGTGATATAGAAGATTCTTGTAGTTCCATAATCATTAAAGTTGGATATTTTTAAGTTGTTGAGTAAATAGCTGTAATAACAGAAATTACTCTTTCTAAATCTTCGTCTGTTAGATTAGAGCCAGAGGGTAAACAAAGACCGCGTACAAATAAATCTTCCCCGACTTCACCACCAATACATTCACATTCAGAAAACACAGGTTGGAGGTGTAATGGTTTCCATACAGGACGAGCTTCAATTTGTTCTTTAGCAAGTTGAAGACGAATATATTCTCGATCTGCACCAAAAGCCTCGGTCGCGACTGTTAAAGCCGTTAACCACCGCGTAGAATGTCCAAAATTAGCTTCGGGCATAAATTCGATTCCTGGTAAATCTCCCAAAGCAGATTGATAAATTTCAAAATTGCGTCGTCTCGCTGCTACTCTTTCATTTAAAACCTGTAACTGACCACGACCGATACCTGCTAAAACATTACTCAGACGATAGTTATAACCGATTTCTGAATGTTGATAATGGGGTGCAGGATCGCGGGCTTGAGTTGCTAAAAATTTGGCTTTCATAACTAATTTATCATCATCAGAAACTAACATTCCCCCACCGGAAGTAGTGATGATTTTATTACCATTGAAGGAGTAAATACCAACTCGCCCAAAAGTTCCAGGACAAAGCCCTTTATAAGTAGCACCTAAAGCCTCGGCTGCATCTTCAATTAGGGGAATATTGTATTGATTACAAACTTGGAGAATAGGTTCAATATCTGCACTTTGACCATACAAATGTACAAGGATAACTGCTTTTGGTAATTTACCAAAATAGGCGCGTTTTTGTAAAGCTTCTTGCAACAATTCTGGGTTCATATTCCAGGAAATGCGATCGCTATCAATAAAAACTGGTTTTGCACCTAAGTAAATGATAGGATTAGCAGTAGCAGCAAAGGTTAAAGTAGAACAAAAAACCTCATCCCCTGACCCTACGCCAACTAATTGTAAAGCTAAATGTAAAGCCGCAGTTCCCGAACTGACGGCAGCCGCATAACTAGCGCCAGTCCCAAGGCAAAATTCTTGTTCAAAAGCATCAACATGAGGACCTACTGGGGCGATCCAATTAGTATCAAATGCTTCTTTTACGAATGCTAATTCTTGAGATCCTATATGGGGAGTTGAGAGCAGAATTGGTTTATTCATAATTCACCTAAATAGTGCGTTTGCTGCTGAGTAATTTAGATTTGCCATTCAGGCATTTTCCGGTATTTAAATCAAACTCGTAGTGATGACCTAGACAGCGCAGAATCCCTCCAGGTAAAACCTCTCCTACCTCCTGTAAGTCAAAACCTGCATGGGGGCAATGGCGCTGTACCAAGTAATTACTTCCGTCGCAATGGATTGTAATTTGCTCTTGGAAATCCACTGAGTTTTCATAATCTTCTACAGCTTGTAGGGACTGAGAACAAGCAAATTTCAAGAGTCCTAAAAGATGGTCATTGTAGATATCTGGATTTCGCCATACCTGAAATCGTAAGGACAAAAAGAAGTCTTCCCAAGACAAGGAACCATCTAACAAAGAAGGAAGCCATCTTGAGGCAAAACGGTAACCATAACTACATTCACCCATCTCTTCATATACCCCCTCTAAACCGGGTCGAAAATCAACCGCCCATTTCCCCCCTCCAGGTCCTGTGATATCAAAGCCAACTCGCATCTTGATTTTGCTGTTGAAGTAAGGACTCATTCCTAAAAGACGCTGGAAATAGTCGCAAAATGGTAAGTAAAGAGATGCGGTAGGTTGAGGGTAACGAGCCTTTAAAGCCAGAAGATTACCAGTTCTCAATTCAGCATAGTCTTGTACATAAGAGGTGCGATTGCTAAAGTGAAAATCATCCCAGATAGGATCAGCTGCTTTTTGATTTGTAGTCACATCAAAAGCATCACCTGGGAGCAAAATCATAGTATTTTTAATTCCCTCCTGCCCTAGCCAGTCTACTACCTGCTGTTGATCTGGGAAAATTCCGGCTTCGATCTGTGCATTTGCCCAAGTCAGTTCTGAATCAAGGAAACAGGGAGGACCAGCACAGGGCATAACTGTTACTGGTTCAACAATAGTAATCGCCCGTTCCATGTACTTAAATTTAGCTAGGCGCTTATTCTGGGAAAGTTCTCTTTTACGCTCTTCGGGGTACTCGTAACAGATGGGATACCAAGAAGCTCCTGCTCCTTGCAGTGCTAACACATCAATTACTCCACCCACTTTGTTACGGATGCTGCTAAGTTGAGATCCAGACAAGCGAGCATCATTGAGATTAAGTAGAGTCTGCCCATCACCAACAATAACCACTGCGGAGTCATGGTTCATTGGTGACTGTTCTGATACAAAGAAAATACTAATGCTCTCAGCTATTTCTATTGGTTGCCACTGAGGCAATTCTATAATTTCCTTTAAACCGGCAGCAGCAATTTTTCTCTTTAAGACTGGTGAGGGATAGCGAGGAATAATAATAGATGTATTTGCTGGTATTTGGGACAGAAACCAAGGGTCAAGGTGATCTAAATGCTCATGAGAAATAGCGATGGCCGTTGGTTGCAGCAGTGCAGAAGTGATCAAATGTTGGTTATCTGGGTACTGAAACCATGAACCCAGAAACGCCCCTTCTGGTGAAAACCAAGGATCAATCAGCACTTTAGCATTTCGAGTTTCTACTTGGAGGCCTGCATGACCGAGAGAAATAATTTTCATAGGGAATAGGGAATGTGTAGGGATAATTATCAGTATTTATGTTAATCTTCTTTTGCCTCTTGCGTTAATTAAGATTAGCTTCTTTAATCAATCGAGCCGGCACACCTGCGACTATGCTGTTTGGCATCACATCCTTCATTGCTACTGAACCAGCACTGACAGTAGCCCAAGCACCAATTGTAACCTTTGGAAATACAATGCTTCCCAGGGCTATAAATGCTCCCTCATTAGCTGTTGCACCACCTGCAAGGTGGGAGAGTGCTAGATGTACATAATCTCCAACGCAGCAGTCATGATCAACGCTAGATTTAGTATTAATAATTACGTGCGAGCCAATTCTAGAATAGGGCTGGACTATAGCACCAGCACAAACTACAGTACCTACGCCTAAATAAACTTCGGGGTGAACATAAGCTAATGGATGAATCACAGTTATCCAATTAAGATTCAGTTTTTCTACTAAATGCTTTCTTACCTCATTTTCACCTATACCAATGATTGCATGAGAAAAATCGTTATATTTAAGCTCGCCCAGTGGACCAACAACGGGAATACCAAAAATATGCTTTCCCCTCTTTTGCAGATCATCATCGTAAAAACCTACTACTTGGTGTCCTGCGTCCATGAGCGTACTTGCTACTACTTTGGCATGACCTCCTGCTCCAATTACGACTACTCTTTGTTTCTTCATAACATTGTGAAATTATAGGGAAGTGACAATTAAATCTTCTACTTCAATAATGACGCTACTCAAAGATAAACCTACTCCAAACCCAGTTAAACACAGCCGACCACTAATTTTATTTATGCCTTGATTTAAGGCATAACGACTAATAGCAATGGGGATAGATGCACTACTAGTATTACCTATTCCTTCTACACAAATAGGAACTTTTTCTTCAGCAATCTTTAATTTCTTACGGATATAATCAACCATAAATTTATTAGCTTGGTGAAACACAAATAAGTCAATATCTTCATCGCTTAAATTACAATTTTTTAAAGCTAAGTTAACAACTTCAGGAACTTCTTTAATTGAAAATGAGAAAACGGCAGCACCATCCATAATTAAATCATTTTCACTTCTATAGCTACCATCTTCTTGGATTTTGACAATTTTCGTATGTTCTGTAGTTGGTGTTTTCATACCACCAGCAGGAACTATTAACTTATTATAATCACTAGCAATAGTTCTCCAGCAAGCTGTTAGTCCTTTGCCTTTTTCATCAAATTCTAAAAGACAGGCAGCCGCTCCATCACCAAATAACAACCTTTCAGTTTTATCTTGAGGATTGACTAGCTTTGTAAGTGTATCTCCAACTACAAGTAATCCACATTTAATATCACCATTACTAATTAATTTTCCCAGGACAATTAGACCATGGGTAAATCCGGCACAACCAGCATTTATATCTAGTGTTAAGACACTTGTTTTTAGTCCTAATTGATGAGATAATAGAAAAGAATTTCCCGGAATCAAATAATCTGGAGTTTGGGTAATACACACCAAACAATCTATATTTTTTATGCTAATATTTGTAGTTTTTAAAAGGTTTTCTATAGCTTGGGACATCAGATTAAAAGCTGTAATTCCCTCACCAGCAACCTTTCTACTGTGAATACCAATTGTTTGACTAACTCTTTCTATGTCTTCATCATCTAACACATCGGATAATTGATGATTAAATTCAATTTTTTCAGGTAAAGCGATCGCAATACCTCGCATACTGATAAGAGGAATACTTGTTTGATTCATAGCATTTCCTTAACTTGAGAACGAATTTTTTTGTACCGATGATTGTGATGTTCACTAGAGTGTAAATAAACCTTAACTGGAATTTTATAACTTTGTAACTTTTCTTGACAATAGGATTGAATCAGTTGTCTCATTTTCCGTTCGTCAATTGATAAATCTGTGGGTTTAACTACAGCAACAACTATATTTCCCGTAATTGCATTCGCTTCACCAAAAACTGTTACTTGATCAATTTCCGGCATTTGGATTAAAATATTCTCTATTTCTTGGGGAAAGACTTTTAAACCACCGACAATAATCATTTCTGATTGACGACCAAGTATTTTAAAATAATCCCCTTTTGTTTCTACCACGTCTCCTGTATTTAACCAACCTTGATCATCATAAGGATAGGGAGCATTCAAATAACTAACCATAGCTGAATTAGTTTTTATCCAGAGGATATTATCTACTATTTTCACTTGGTAATCTTCCCCACCTAACTTAACCCATTTACTTTCAGAACTTTCACTTTTAGTGGGTAATATTCCCAATTCTGATAGTCCATAAGTCTGTTTTAAACTTACCCCAGGAAAAGCATTAGCTAAAGCCAATAATGTATTTTCTGGCATTACTTCTGTACCATAACTAATAATTTTTAAAGAACTTAAATCATAATTTTTATAAGACTCTGACATCAAAAGTAAATTCAGAAAAGTAGGAGAGACTGGCAATAACTCTATATGACAACTTTCAATTAATTGGCAGATATTTTCAGGTCTTCTATTATCCGTTAATACTGTTATTCCCCCATTAGATAATTGATATAATAGAGTGTTGATTCCCCCAATATGATCCAGGGATAAAAATGCTAAAGTATTAAGAGTTTTTCTGCCATGATTGTATTTTGATAATAATTTATCACAATCATGAAGCATTCCTTTGGGTGTGCCAGTAGAACCAGAAGAAAATAAGATAATTCCCGCAGTTTCCCCTTTGATGAATTGAGATAAAGTAGTATTATCTACAATAGTTTTCAAATCTTGAATTACTAACTTTTCTTCTTTATCAATTGACAGAATATACCTAAGATTAGCGATATCAAAATATCTCTTTTGTTCTTGCTGATTAATTACACCTAAAGGGACTAAGATATTTTTTAGCCGCATGAGTGCGAAGAATAAGGCTATAATTTCCGGGGAATAATCTCCTTGAAAACCAACAACAGATTTTTGTATACCTTCCTCTGACAAAATATAAGACCAGTATTCTATTCGTTCTAAAATCCAATTATAACTATAATTTCGATTATTCAAGATTAAAGCAGTTTTATGATCATAATCTGCGAAATAGGATAAAAATCTCTCAAGATTATTCATGAAACACCTCCAAGATAAATAACTTGTCCTGTAATGTATTGACTAGCTTCACTAGCAAAAAAATCAATCACATTTTCCACATCTTTAAATTCTCCTAAACGACTTAAAGGCATTTTATTAACAAGATTTTGGATTTTTTCTGGAGATACTTTGGCAATCAAATCTGTCATAATTGGTGAAGGTCCAATGACGTTAACTGTGATGCCAAATCTGGCAACTTCTCTCGCAAAAACCCGAGAAAATTCTTCAATAGCTGCTTTACTAGATGCGTAAATTGCCTCTCCTTCAATGTGCATAGGAACAGCAACAGAACTAAAGTTGATAATTCTACCATAGTTTTTTTTCATCATCAACTTAGTGCTTTCCCGCGACATATTAAAAACACCAATTATATTGATATCAAGTATCTCTTTAGCAGTAGTTTCTGGCATCAACATAGAAGGATTCATTGACGCTATACCTGCATTATTAATCAGTATATCTAAATGATTAAACTTTTTTCTGATTTCCTGTATAACTCCTTTAACATCATTAACGTTAGTAACATCTCCTCGATAATGATAGTATTGATTGTGTTGCAAAGATGATTCAGAACGAGCGAAACCACAAACAATAGCTTCTTGTTCTAAAAAATGTTTTGCTAAATGCAGTCCAATACCTTTAGTTGTGCCAGTAATTAAAACAATACGGTCTTGATAAAGACTATTCTGAAGATTTTTCATGTTTGAAGATTAGATTAGATTACCTACTATATAATCTGTCAATGTCCTAATAGATAAAAATGGACTTTTACCCTGAGACATAGTATGCTCATTAGCTAAGGTAATATTCAGGTTAAATGTATCTGCAATATAATCTTCAATCAGAACAATAATATTGACAACGTGCATAGAATCAAAAGGCGAATTTCCTCCTAAAATTCTCGTTTCTTCATCTAATTTTTTTGGCAAGTTAATATTTGACTTATCTCCAACTTCTGCAAATGCCTTTTTGATGATTTTGACAACTTCTTCTCTCTTCATCTCTAACATCTTATTCTCCTTGATTATTAAAATTACTGATAACTAATTACTTGATTGTCATTTTTATAGACAAGATCAATGAGGTCTTTAATTGTTTTGCTCTCGACTATAACATTAACAGGAATAGATTTCTGAGCATAACTATCAATGATTGATATTACCGATAATATAGCCACTGAGTCCCAGGCATCTCCTAAGTTTTTTAGTACTGTTTCTTCTGTAATATCTGCACTATTTATTTCCATCGCTTCACCTAAGATTTCTAGTATTTCTTGGCGATTTGGCATATTTATACATCCTAAATTATTAAATTATAACGTAAGTTGCTAGTTAAAGAAAATATCTGATAGCGTAGTCAGATCAGAGTCATATCAGGATTTCCAAGATTAAAGGATTTACAGGATTAAAACAGAAAATTACTCACCAATGACCAATTACCCATTACCAGCCGATAACTAACAACTTGAGTTACTTAATAAACGCAAATGAGCAGTTATTAATAACTATACTAAATCCGTTCAAATATTCTCGCCACTTTGGCACTATGTTGATAAATGAATATTCAGGAATATCGAGAATCAAAAAAAATAAGTTTGTCAATTCAGAAATTCGGATTTTAGATTTTAGATTGAATAGGAGTCAACCCAAAATCTAAAATATCAAATGATCAGCCTATATTAATGGCAATAATTTATCTGGATATTCCCACCATCTCCACTTTTTCATGACGGGATTTATTGGCACAGATTTGACCCCAATGTTGTGAACTGGATTGATTCGCGGACTTAGCCATAATCTGCCCAGAAATGTCGATTATAGTTGGAGCTTGAAACAAAGTAATCAAGGGTAAATCTACATTAAATACCGAACGAATTTCCCCAATTAATCTCACAGCAACTAGGGAATTACCTCCCAAATCAAAGAAGTTATCTTGAGTTCCCACGGTGGAAATCTGAAGCACTTTTTGCCAGATTTCTATCAGAGTTTGTTCAAGATGATTTTGGGGTATTATGGTACTTACAGTATCTCCAGTCACAGACGCTAACATGGGAGCAGGTAAGGCCTTGCGGTCAACTTTATGGTTGGGAGTCAGGGGAAACGTCTCCAGAACAACAAAGTTAGAAGGAACCATATACTCAGGTAAGTGGGAAAGTAAGTATTCTCGAATAGTTGTATGAGATGGTTTTTGTCCTGGTTGGGGACGGATATAGGCTACAAGTCGCTTATCTCCTGGGATATCTTCACGAACAATAATTACAGCTTCTTGTACTGCTTCATGTCGGCTTAAAATTGTCTCAATTTCTCCCAATTCAATCCGATGTCCGCGTATTTTTACTTGAAAATCTATACGTCCTAAAAAGTCTAGATTACCATTTTTGCGGTAGCGAACTAAATCCCCAGTTCGGTATAAACGCGCCTTAGTAGGGGCAATCCCTCCATGGTTGCCCGTAATAAAGGGATGGGGGATAAATCTTGACTGAGTTAATTCTGGTCTGTTTAAATATCCGCGCGTCACCCCTTGACCGCCAATATATAGCTCACCAGCCATACCAACAGGCACAGGTTGTTGATTATTGTCCAGAACGTATAACTCAGTATTGGCAATGGGACGACCCAGGGGAACAACTCCATTGACTTGAGCTAAAGTATGGGTTGCAGACCAAACAGTGGTTTCTGTTGGACCATACATATTATGAATCTGTCCCGGAATTATCTGTTGAAGTTCTTTTGCTAAAGCTTCGGTAAAAGCCTCACCACCTATCATTAAGTTAGATAACTGTGATAAAGCTTGGCGGTTCGGGGTGTCTGCAATCAGTAAACTAGCCATAGAAGGAGTACATTGCAGATGTGTCACCTGATGACTCTTAATCAAATCGGCTACGGATTCAGTGGTAGGTTGAGAGGCGATTCGTGCTTTCAATTCATTCAGTAGCGGTAATTGAGATAGTACCGTATCCGTATCCACACCATAATCAATCAGACAGGCAATTTCGTTAACACCAATCGCTTTAATTCGATCTACCATCTGTACACAGGTATCCACTGTTCCAAATAAACTACTAGTTTCAAAGTAGCGTTCAAAGGAGAAATCTAGTACCTCACTCATATCTGGGTCAGACAAATGGGACACCGAAAACTGTCCCTTCTCATTCGTGGTTTTCTGCTTGAATGTGGGGAAAGACCAGGCCGCAAGCTTGATTAAATCCAAAGAACTGGCCAAGTATTGCCGCATTGGCTGCCGCACAAGTTCCTTCACTTCTTCCTTACTTTCCCCTACATAAGTATGTATCATCAAGCTGACAATTCCCTCGCCAGTATGTCCATTCTCTGTATAAGCTTGACGATAAATGGCAATTTTGGCCGCTAATTCCTCTAAACTTTGTCCCAGTAAGTGAGTTAAAATATTAAAGCCCTTAGCTCCCGCCTCACGAAAGGTCTCTGGGTTACCTGCGGCCGTGATCCAGATTGGCAGTGTCGGTTGAACGGGACGTGGTAGGGTTTGCACAAAAAACCTTTCTCCCTTTCCGTTCGTAAGCTCAAGGCTTTCTCCCCGCCAAAGTGCCTGTACCTCCTCTATTTGCTCAAACATGATTTCCTTGCGGTTGGCAAATCTATCGGGATACAGCGCGAAATCGTTGGGTTGCCAACCAGCCGCAAAAGATATGCCTACTCGACCATTGGAGAGATTATCTACTAAAGACCAATCTTCCGCCAGACGAATTGTGTTATGTAGTGGAGAAACACAGCTACCAGCCCGGATTTGGATATCTTTAGTGATGGTAGCGATCGCGGCACTACTGACCACCGGATTGGGGAATAAACCACCAAAAGCGTGAAAATGACGTTCGGGAGTCCAAACTGCTTTAAACCCATGAGCATCGGCAAATTTAGCCCCTTCTAGTAATAAGCGATATTTCTCCCCCGCATCTTGATTTCTTTCATGGCTAGAAAAATAGAAAAGACTAAAATCTATGGTTTGAGGGCGATTTTGCCGTTTTAAACTTGCCGGAGTAGCCGGTTTTCGCTCTGCTTTGGGGTTATAAATTACTACTTTAAATCCCCGTGCCAGAGTCCAAAAGAGTTCTAGGACTGAAATATCAAAAGACAAACTGGTTACAGCTAACCATACTCCTGGTGGTTCATGGTTAATTACCCCATCCATTCCCGTGAAAAAATTAAGCACATTTCTATGTTCTACCATCACACCCTTGGGTTTTCCCGTGGAGCCAGAGGTGTAGATGACATAACTGAGGTTTTCTGGTTTAACTTCTGTATGGGGATTCGTCGTCGGTTGTTGGCTAAATTCTTCCCTGATTCCATCAATGGGAATAATCCTGCAGGAGCAACCCCCCGTAGTTGCCCTTTCCGCCGTAGTTGCTACTAAGTTGGTTAAGATGATGGGTGCTTGGGAATCTTCTACCATGAAAGCCAAACGCTCTTGAGGAAAATCAGGGTCTAGGGGAAGATAAGCCCCTCCAGCCTTATGAATTGCTAATAACCCGATCATCATTTCTAGCGATCGCTCCATCAGCAAACCCACCAACACATCAGGTCCAACTCCCTGTAAAATTAAGTAATGCGCTAGTTGGTTAGCTTGTGTGTTTAATTCCCGATAAGTTAATTGTTGTTCTTGAAAAACCACAGCAATAGCATCAGGAGTCCGCTCTACTTGTTGAGCAAATAAATCATGAATACATTTATCTGCGGGGAAAGGTTGTGCAGTCTGATTCCATTCTTCTAAAATCTGCTGTTGTTGGCTGAGGTTAAGAATTGGTAAATTATCTAAAGATTGTTCGGGATGTTCTAAACAAGCAGAGATAAAAACCTCAAGTTGTTGGACAATTTGCCTAGAGTCCGCATCACTCAATTCCCCCTTATGTACCAACTCACTGTAACTCCCATCTTCATAAGCCACAAAGGCCATAGAAGCATTCATAAAATCCCAGTCAGCCAAATCTTTTAAAGCATCGGGAGCAGGAACAGATGCGATCGCCACAGGAAAGATTTTCGGCAACCACGGGTAGGGGCAAACGGCTGTTCGCCCCCTAGAAAAAAGATTCCGCCCGTATTCCGTATCCTGTAATTCAGGATAACGTCCTAATAGTGTATGTCTAAAACTACCTAAGTGATTTATGTAATCTAAATCCGCTGATAATCGCCCTTGAAAATCACTAAAAGACTCTTCCTTTTCAAATTTCACACGCAAAGGAACTATTTGCGAAAACAATTCAGGAGCAATACCGCGCTGAGATTCCGTTTGTAGTCCTAAATCAAATTCCCCACTTGATTCTGTCGCTAATCGCACACAATAAGCTGCAAACATCACCAGTAGATTTTTTGGTTCTACAGGTGCATTGGACAAAATATGATAACGTTGAAGCTGGGGTGATGAAAACTCTGGTAATTGATGGGATATTTCTCGCCCTAAATAGGGATGTTGAAAAGGCGTAAACCTTGTCAACCTTTCAACCCAAAATTGTTCATAACGAGATAAAGCAATATTCCGCTGACTAATTGCCTTTTTGGTTTCCGTGTCAATTACAGGTAAAACATCACCAACCCGCACACCATAATATTGTTGCAACTCTTGAAAAGAAATGTCCTTTCCATTTAATGTTTTTAAATTACCAAATTGCACTGCCCCGTCTATAGTAGCAATACTAATTCCTTCCGCATTTAAAATCAGAACTTGTCCAGGCGTTCCATGTTCAGATATGATTGGCCGGGCAGAACTGACGACGACAACCCCTCCTGGTAGCCAGATTTTAGGTTGACCTAATTCATTGCGATAACCTGCCTGGCCTAGCCATACTGGACCAAAATCCAGGGCCCTAACTAAATTGCAAATATCTTTACTGCTGACATCATAAGATATTAGGGAAACCGGACGATGTTCATAACCAAAATAAGTTCGTTGGGATAAATCCTGGGGTATTGGTTCAACATTACCAGCGATTAATTCTGCTGTGAGTTCATCAAAAGAAGCGATCGCAGCATCAAAGCAACTAATATTTAAAGTAAAGGCGGTATCATCTGGACGAATTGGCACTATTTTTTGTTTAAAAATAGGACCAGCATCAACTTGGGTAACGACTTGATGCCAAGTGACAGCGTGTTGGGTTTCACCGTTTAGTAATGCCCAGGAAGTTGCGTATAAACCAGCGTATTTTGGTAGTGGGGCATCATGATAATTGATAGTCGCTTTTTTTGCTCTAGCAATTACATTTTTGGGAATAATCCATTGAACATTATTAATACTAAAAAGATAGTCATATTCAACATTCATAAGTCTTTTGTGAAAAATATTGCGAGAACTTATGTAGTCAATTCCATGACTTTCACACCATGCTTGTAATGAATTATCTGGCGAATATACTCCTAATAATTGGCAATTTTTGAGCAATAAAAGTTCTAAACAATTGATAGATAGAGTCCCATTACCAACAACAAAACAGGAAAACCCGGTCATAAATTATTCTCTCCCTTAAATATGGATAAGATTGCTAGGAACTTGAAATTTTGGAGTTTCTCCTGGGGAGTAAACTGCTTGATCTTCGGTATTGGTAAGAATTATTGACCCTGCACCAATAATATTTTCTTTGCCAATATTTATGGCATTTCTGATAGTAGCATTCATGCCAATAAAACTGTACTCTCCTACCATTACTCTTCCACCAAGGACAACATGAGAAGCAAGAAAACAATGATTATTAATTATCGAATGATGTCCAATATGATTACCACCAGCGAGAATACAATTATCACCAATAATAACTTGAGGTTCTATGATACTATTCTCTAAAATCAAGCAGTTTTCACCTACAGATATATTATGATGATTCCTAGGTCGCGCTTCGCTATCAGCTTTAAAACTGATATAAGAAATAAAACCATATCCTCTCTTTTTAGCATCATAGTATTTTTCTGCCCGCAACTTATTTAATCTTTCATAACCGAGAGGAATAAACAACTTATATTCAGTCGGTGGATAATATTTTTCAAGTTTTTCATAAGCCACAACTGGTAAATCATGGAAACTTTCTGATGTAATGTGAGATTCATCAACCGTAAACGCGATTAATTGATGATCTGAATCATGCTTGAGATAAAAGTAAATACTTTCTGCAAAAAAACCGTTTCCAAAAATAACAACTTTGTCCATAAAATTACCATCCTTGATTTGCCAAAAAAACTTAATACTTATTTATTGCTGACCTTTAAAATCCGGCGCAGTTGCATATCCTTCCTGACTGATATTTTCACGCTTCAGGACTTTCCAAAATGTTAATAGAAGAATTTTCAAATCTAGCCAAAGATTCCAATTGTCAATATACCAAATATCCAAGTTAAACTTTGTTTCCCAGCTAATAGCATTACGACCATTAATTTGGGCTAGTCCTGTGATTCCTGGTAAAACATCGTGACGACGAGCTTGTTCAGGAGTATAAAGTTCAAGATATTGCACACGCAAAGGACGTGGACCCACAAAACTCATATCACCCTTAAAAACATTCCACAATTGAGGAAGTTCATCTAAGCTGGTTTTGCGGATAAAATCACCAAAGGATGTTAAGCGTTTTTCGTCAGATAATAAATTACCTTTTTCGTCCTTTTCATTAGTCATGGTGCGGAATTTATAGAAGTTAAAAATCCGCGCATTTTTACCTGGACGGGGTTGGATAAATAAAACTGGACTCCCCATACGCAAATAAATAGCACCTGCTACAATTATCAGAATAGGAAAAAGAAAAATTATGCCGATAAAAGCGACAAATCTATCTAATACTAATTTGATAAATCTGCTAATCCATCTTAGGTAAGATTGATTATAATTCCTAGTTTGTGATTCGCTATTTCCCATGTTTTTCTACTCTGTTAATCTTATAAATCCTGATTCAGACATTTATATTCTTCTTTGCGTCTTTGCACATTTGCGCGAAACAAAACCCTTATTAAAAATATAGCGAAAATACAAAAGATAATATAGCCATATTGTCAATACCTTTAATCATTATCCTTAATTGTATAAGTATATAAATTTTTATTCCCTAATTTGGCATTAACTGTCTGATAAAGCTTAATTTTGATAGTCTCATTATTTTCTTTTTGATCATCATTAATAATTGGTATTGGTAAATATTTGTACTGTTCTCCAGCTTTAAATGTCAACTGACCATTTCCTAATTTATAATCTATACCATCATTCTTGGCTGTACCCCCTACAACTGAATAATTAACAGTTACCGTTTTCCCACTCATGTAATTTAGTTTTACTAGGGGATAATCCATATTTAAAAATTCACTTCCACTTGCTGCACTTACATGAAATTCCACTTGCGGTAATTTATTGGTCATACTATAATAAGTACTTGATATCAAACTTGTAGACCCATTTGGAGTAAACACTTTAGCTTTTACCATAGCACTTTTAGTTAGTTTAATCGGACTAATATAAATTCGAGAATTTTGATTTGGTTCGCTATTATCAAGAGTATATCTAATAGTTGCATTGGGTATTTTACTCTCGATATTAACAAGAACTTCACCCGTGATCATCCCTTCTTGAACTGGACTAATCACAGGTTTCTCGGCTCTGACTTGTGGACTAAAAACTACATATTTTGCTGTTTTATCTTGAATGACAATGCTTGTTACTGGACGATGATCTTCGTCAAAATATTTCTTCCCTGATTTTAATTTTATGGTTTGCGTTTTTCCCGTGAGATTAAAATATATAATTCCTCCTTCATAACTTCTTGAATAAAGACGATATCCTTGACTTTTATTTATTTCCTGTTGGTCTGTTGCTGGAGAAGTTGGATTACCCAAAGCATTTTTAATTTCTATATATCGTTTTGGATCAATCTCTTGACTTTGATCATTATCCATACTTAAAAATCGATTTTCTCCACCAAAAATTAAATACCCAAGGTACATATCATGAATAAGTTCATCTCGGTCGTGTGTATGAGGTTGATAAATTTGTACTTTGTTGGTCGCAAAATTTTTCATTCGCAAATAAATTTGATAAATTTTATCTCTAGCATAATTTCCATCTTGATTATATATCTCACCAAGAAAATCTTCTAAAATAACTCCATCTGTATTCGCAAATATTTGATTATACTGAGTTTCATCAGCAATACTCCCTTCATTACAAATAATTTTAATATCGGGTGCTAATTCTTTAACTCGTTTGAAAAAATACTTGACAGATTGTAAAAAATCCTGATTATTTTGGGGAAATGGTTTCTCCCATTTAACGTTATTTATAAAATTATTTTTTTCGTCAAATACACCATATAAACTGTAATTAAAAGCGCAGTTATCCAGTCCTAACCAAATATTTTGATAGGAATTTTTTTGTAGTTTATTACGGACATATTTTTTAATAAAGAAATTTATATAACGCTCATCAGCAAAATTCACACCTTGAGCTTTTTCTTTTGACAACCATTCAAAAATTACAGGTTTTCTTTGATTTTTATACCTAGCAGTAATCCATAATGGTGGATGATTTTGATTTAATTCGTCAGTTTCATATTCCTTTAATTCAGCATAGGGAAAATAAGCATATTTATTTTCATCTTGAGAATGAAAGTGTTGAAAACGACCCTGAATTCCTCTAATAGCTTCTTGATTCATGGCTTCAAAACTATCATAATGAGCTAATCCTATATAAGCTCCAACTTTTGACCAATCATCATTATAAGGAAATACATAGTAAAATCCTCTTTCGTTATTAATAACTTTTCTTGTTGCTAACGCAGATAAGTTTTGTGGAAATACTCCATTTTGGAAAACTATAAAAATGCAGATAACAATAGCTAATAATACCGGATATTTCTTCATAATTATTGCAGATTTTCTAATCTTCGTGAATCACTATAAGTTTGGTGTCTGAACTTGGGTGTATAAGGTTGTGTGCATTTTAATAATTTGGTTTATGTCATAATTAGCTATTATTTCTCGTCCTTTTTTACTGATAATTATCGCTTTTTCTGGATGATCTAATATCCATGTCATTGCTTTTGTTATTCCTGCTATATCACCCACTTCTACAAGTAAACCACATCCATTTTCTAATAAGTCTCTCGTTCCGCGAATATTTGTACCAATTACTGGAGTTTCTAAGGACATAGCTTCCATTACACATCTGGGTAAACCTTCTTGTTCGGAAACTAAAATGGTGGCTGCTGCGGTACGCATTAAAATGGGAATATCTCGACGTATTCCTAAAAATCGGACTTGATTTTGAATATTTAATTTCATTGCTAACTGCTGCATTTCCTCCATTAATATTCCATCTCCAGCAAAAACTAAACAGGTTTCAGGTCTGTTTAAATTAGAGTATGCTTTTAAAATATCTGACAATCTTTTTCGGGGAATAAATTCAGCTACTGATAACAGCAATTTAGTGTTTGCTGTTAGTCCTAATTCTTGACGTAATTTCTCAATATCTTCTAAAGAAATAGAATCAGCTTTATAATATTGCAAATTTACGCCAATTCCTGGCATATAATTAAGCCGTTCTGATGAGACAAGTTTGTATTTTTGAGCCGCTGCTTGATCTTCACGATTAATCACTACTAAATAGTCCGTCCAATACCCAGCTAATTTTTCTAAAGCTAGAAAGAAAGCATTTTTTAAAGCTTTACCTCCTTGGTAGAAATGAAAACCATGAGCTGTATAAATGACTTTTGTATTAAGTCGCTTTTTCAGTTTTTTTAAAGCATAGCGAGTCACGAAAGCTGCTACTGGTGTGTGAACATGAACTATATCATATTTCTCTTTTTCAACTATTTTCTGAATAATCTGAGGAGCAGCTATTAAATTCAATGGATTTAGGGGATTTCTTGACCATTCTATATCCCACACTTGATCAAATGCTGCTAAACATTGAGCATTTGCACTGATTCCCCGTGCCATTGCATCTACTTTCCAACCATGAGCGCGGAAATGTTCAACAAAAGGTAAAAGAAAAGCATTAATAGTGCTAGGAATTGTTGTTACTATTAAAATTTTATTCATTTTTATTTAGAGTTTGTTTAGAGGTTGATAGATAATTTAGAAGGATTTTGTCTGGCTTGATAACCATGTCTGCGTTTGTTCTCTGACATGACTGTAGAATTTAATTCGGCGTTTTTGCAAAATATCTTCTCTGTAATTTTTGGCTTTTTCTAAATTGGAAATTGACATATTTCCTAAACGGTATGGGTTGGTGACAACTTCCCGGATTTTATGTGCCAGTGCTATGTGACAACCAGGGTTAACCATATCCTCCTCTGGTAATAATTCGGGAATACCCCCTACATTTGAGCCAATACAAGGTAGCCCCCGCGCCATGGCTTCGATCATGGCTTTTGGTAAGCCTTCCTGGTATGATGGGAGAACGAAAAGATCCCCTTTATCCAATTGCTCAATTACTTGCTCTCTGGTTGATAAATATCCGCAAAATGTGACTCGCTTATTTATACATTTTTCCGCTGCTAATGTTTGCAATTCTCTTTTGTATTTACCATCTCCTACCCAAATTAGTTGTAGATCTAACCCTTCTTGTACACAAACTGCAATGGCTTTAATTAAGATATCTGGTGCTTTATACAGTTGAGCCAATGTACCTACGCTAACCAGCGTAAATGATTTTATACCTGTTCTTGGTTCTCGCGGTGCAGCCGCAAAGGCTGAATTGGGTAAATCAATACTGGAAAAATAAGTGGAAAATGCGCCATTTTTCGGCGGATATCGCTTTTGTAATGAGTATTCTGTTACATAAGCAGCAGCCGTAGCATTGGCGGTATGACGTTGTAATTGCCACGTTGACCATCTCCGAAAAACTGCTCTTAAAGGATGCTTATAAGCACCAGGGGCAAAAACATCATAAGGATCATTAACTACTTCTATCCCATAAGGTCTTGAAGATGCTAAACACCGCCAGACAATTCCACCAATATCACAGGATAAACGCATTTGTACGGCTTTCGTATTTGCTAACGCAGCGATCGCAGTTTTTTTGATGTAAGTATAGTTTTTTACTAATCCTGATCCGCCTTGATAGTCGGGTAAGGGTATCGCTTTGATTCCTTGTCCTGAAGCTTGATTCCAGCCGGATGGTGGTAATTGATACGGTTTTGCTCGTGCCAAGATTTTAACTTCATCGTATACGTCTAAATATCGAGACCAGAAGTGATAATCTAATGATTGATTTGGAGTCCACAGCATACCATCACTTGTTATCGCAAAGCGGGCGCTGGCTGTTACTAATACATCCATTTTTTTGGGCTTAATTTTTATATTTTGATTGGGCAATTATGGTAAATTTCTATTAGTTTTTTGGTACTATTTTCCGTGGAATATTTACTTTTTATCCAGGTTCTTCCAGCCTGAGCAAGTTCCTGAGCATATTGGCGATTATTGATGATTTCAATTGTTGATTTAGCCATGCCTTCTAGGTCTTCTACTTCATGTAAAATCCCTGTTTCTCGATCTTTGACCGCTTCTATTAAACCGGGTATTTTTGAACCAACAATTGGCAATCCCGCTGCATTGGCTTCAAGAGAAACTACTGGTAATCCTTCATGAAAAGAGGGAAATAAAAAAACGTTAGTACAAGTCATTAATGCCGGAATATCGTCACGCAGTCCGAGTAGCTTAACTGCATTTATAAGTCCAAGTTTGGTGATATTTTCTGTAATTAATCCTCGTAATGGACCTTCTCCTACTAACAAAAGTTTGGCTGTAGGAATCTTTTCTACAACTTTTTGGAATATAGAAAGTAATCCTAAATGATTTTTTTGTTCTATTAATCTTCCTACATGAAGAATAATCGGGGTATCTTCAGTCCAACCAAAAGAATTACGCAACTCTTTGCATTTTTCAGGTGTTGCTAAATCGGGAATATTCACACCATAATTTAAAACAAGACCAGAATTTTTTATGTTTTGATCAAAACTCGTCAAACTATCAATTACTCCTTGAGAACAACCTGTGACTAAATGAGAATTTTCCAATGCGTAGCGAATACTAAATTTTGCGTAAATTGACCGTAATTGTCGAATGACAAAACGACGAGTTAATGGTGTTTGGGGAGTAAAAAATTTCGTATTATGAAAGGAGGTAATCACGGGGATTCCTAATTCATTACCTAGCCAAGTGCCAAGACCACTATAAGTTTCTAAATGGTTATGGAGAATCTGGTAATTTCCCTCTATGATAATCCGTTTTAAGTTGTCAATAAAGCCAAAATGAGCAAAATTTAATTGACAATGAAATACTTTTGCACCTAATTCTTCTGCAATATTTGCTAATGCACCTACATTTTGTCCTTTACAACAGAAATCCATCTCATATTGGTTTCTGGGAATTTCTCGCAGCATAGAAAGTAGCCACATTTCAATTCCACCTCTATTTAAACTGCTAATTAAATGAAGAATCTTTAACATAGGTAATTGCTAATGGGTAATTGGTCATTTAGTTGTAAAGGGGAGTTTGTTCCCTTTCGTTGATCAGAGGAGAGTGAGGGAGGAGTATTTTTCTTTCAGAACTGCTAAAAATTACTAGAGAAGGAACACCACCGACAGTGATTAAAAAATATATAAGATTATCCAAGTCACCTATCAAAATTGTAAAACTGAAATTGATTAACATTGGTAGCAACAGTAAGCGAGTATCTCCTTTTAAATACCCCGCCAAAGAACGTTGAATAGATCCTACAACTACCCCCAGAAAAATATAAGAAAAAGGTACAGCAAAAGGTCCAAAATTTAGCATTATTTCTCCAGCAATTCCGTAAACTTTGGAGGATACCCACACACCAGGAACATAAGAACCCATACCATAAAGCAGGTCTGTTCCTTCTTTGGATTTATTCGGCGGTTTTTCGGGGAAAGGCCAAAGTTGTTGGGGAATTAAAATAGTAAATGCTGAATAATAAGTTCTCCCCCAACCATATTGGTAATCACTATCATCGTCCATTAATCTATATAGCATATAAGCATGAACGTCGGTTCTGCCTAAATCTCCTAATAATAAGTTCTCCCAAGTTCTCCCATTTTCTGCTGTGTATTCTTCCCTGGCTTCTGCTCCCTCTAAGGCAGTTTGAAATCCTTCAGTTCCCCCTGATTTTAAAAATCCATAAAAGTACATGAAAAATATGAAGAATATCATGCCCATGAGGATTTGTTTTTTATTAATTTTCTTCAGCCAAAAATGAATCATTCCCGCTGCCCAAAATAATGCCCATATTGTATTACTACGACTACCCCGCAAGCCACCAAATAGTAATTTAATTACAAAAAATATGACCAGAACTGTAATCAATACAGGCCATGTTTGTAATCTTTTTTTGTCTTTAGCATAGACTGCAAATGCCATCATTGCTAAATTGGGAAAACTTTCACAAATCATTAATAACCAACCTTGTCCTACTCCGGCTTCGGTTTGTTTATCTGCAAAAGCATTGATATAACCAATTAACCCTCCATACTGGCTATAAACTAATATTTGTAAAACTAAACAAACAATTAGTCCTATCCCCACAATTAAAGGAAAACGTTGTTTATTAATCATCCAAACTGTTTTTTGATTTCTCTTTTGATTAATTGATTTTTCCTGGAAAAACCCAGAGAAATCTATATTTCTAGAAATGCGATAAAGTAAAATACCTAATAAGTTCAGAATTGCCATTCCACCTACCCAGGGTCGCCAGTCTGGGGGTGGTATTAAATCACTACTTAACCAATTATTCCAACTAACATGAAGTAGGGGTGCTAAAAAGAAAAAATGAACACCTAATAAACCCATAACGCCTACGGGAGAAAAGATATTCAAGCGCCCCCGAAACCATTGCACAGCGTCAATACCAATCACAATTCCACTCAATGTTACTGGAATAATAAACCAGTGTAAAAATTGATTTGTAGTTGGCAGAAATCCTAGCAATACGATGAGACAAAGGAAAACGGAAATTATTAAACTATCAGGATAAATTGTTTTCCTGTGAAGGGGCTGTTGATTCATAAAACTATGTTGTTGGATATTTAATTTTGATAAATCTGTTCTAATTGTTTGACGGCTTTGTCAATGTTGAAATTACTATCTTTCATGATTTTTAAAGCGTCAGTTTGATTAATCGCTGGTGCTTTATTTTTCCAAGTTAAAATTGCTTCTGCCCAAGTATCCGCTGATTCACTTAGAGAAAGTCGCTGCACTAGGGGTTTGATTACATCACCTTCCTCGGGAACAACGTCGGAAATTACGGCAGGTAATCCCGCACACTGTGCTTCTAACCGTACATTTCCTAATCCTTCAAAAAGGGATGGAAACAGGAATACATCCATAGCACCTCGCATTAATCGGGGAACATCAGCACGAACACCTGCAAAGATCACATGATCCGTTAAGCCTAATTGGGAAGCTTTTTGTTCTATTTGCGATCGCAGTGAACCCTCTCCTACTAACAAAAGACGTATTTTCGGTTCTCTTTTGACTACTGCTGCGGCAATATCAAGAATAAAGGTATGGTTTTTTACTTCCACAAATCTACCTATGTGACCAATTACAAAAGTATCCGTAGGGATACCAAGTTCAGCCCGGAGAGCGGCTGCATCAATTTTATCTGCATAAGGGGTGATATCCAGACCATAATTAATAGCTTGCCAACGGGGGTTAGATTTGTCACTCGAACCAAATAAGGCTGCTACCGCTTGGTTGTTGATTCCTAAACCCATAGTTGCATAGCGGTTAATCCAAGATTTCATCCAGGTATAATATAAGCGGCGGTAAAGTCCCCCTTTAGTGGCTATGGCTGATGTGTCTGTGTGACAGTGAGCAATACGACAGGGTATACCTGCTTGAGCAGCCAGACGCAAAATATTGCCACTGAAGAGATGTACGTGACTATGAATAATATCATAGGGTTCATGTTCACGCAAAATCTGGCGAAATTTGGGAACGTAAATCCAGGGTCGAGAGGGATAGGGACAGGTAATAATTTGACTGTTGAGAGCGCGTGCTTCTTGGTCATAAGCACCGGGTTCTGTGCTATGGACTAAAAAATCCATTTGGAAGCGATCGCGGTCTATATGCTGTAAAATTTGCATGAGCCAAGTTTCAATTCCCCCCCGATTCATACCCCCTAAAACATGAAGAATGCGTCGAGGTTTTTGAGTAATTTCTCTATCTGTGTGTTTGATATCTTTGGATGCGATGTACGGCATGAAATATGACTCCTAATGTAAAAATTATGCGAACTATTTCGGCTATCATCAGTGCTATTGCTGCTCCTTTGAGTCCATTTTTAGGAATAAACCAGAAGGAAGCGATCGCAGATGTACTGGTGACTATAATGAACAATGGAATTTGCGTACGAAAATATCTAGCAGCGGTCATTCCTTCACCGAGAAAAGAGGAAACATACCCAATTCCCGCTGTCACCATTAACCAAATCAGAAGCTCAGTATATTTGGCGTATTCTGGTTGGTAAACAATAGTTAAGATTTGCCCACCAGCAACCCAAGCGACTAAAATACCGGACAACCCCAACAGACAAGCAATAGCAACAAGTTGGAGGAGAAGTTTTTGGTACGCGCTAACGTTCCCCCCTGCGTAGTATTTTGCCAGTCTAGGACGGGCTGCGCTACCTAATGCACTGACTACCATGTTTCCTGCCACTATCAGGTACGCAAGGGCAGCAAATACACCGAGTTCTTTTTTTCCTAAAGACTGCTCTAGAAAATAGCGAGGAATATTAGCATTCAGGGAAATCAACATCATTACCAAACCCAAAGGTAAGGATAACCAAATTAACTTCCTGATAGTTCCTAATTGCCACCGAGGTTTTGCTGTCTTTCCCTCCAGAGAATCAGGAATTTCACCTTCTAATGTAAATTTATTAATCAACCACCGATAACTAGGGATATCCCAGATCAATAAAATACAAGCCCAAGCTATGACTAACCCAACGACTCCCCAAACAATACTACCTGATATATAAGTACCTATACTTAACATCAGTAAAGATAAAGGACCTTTCATGATTACAGATACGGCCATGCGATCCATTTTTTCATGTTTCTGAAGCAGTCCATAAAAAACATCGCTAATTGATTCTAATCCTTTAGCAAAACCAATTAAAATTATGACTATTGCTGTCTCACCTTTATATCCTGTAGCTAAGGTAATCCATAAGATTATTGGTAATGCTAACCCTGTCGTGATCAATCTTAAACCTAAATAATCATTGAAAAGATAATGATTTTTAGCATCTGTTGTTTGAATATCTCGTAATTGGAGATTACTAAACATCATTACTGGGGCTGTTACTGCTAATCCTAAAGTAAATGTCCCTACCATTTCTGGATTACCAAGTTTAGCTAAAACTACTAACATTCCCCATTGGCAACCTGAATAAATTAGATTACCAATGAAAGTCCAAGAAAAATTACGACGTAGGGTTATGTCTTTATTTTTTGGCATTGGCTTTCGTCATGATCTTAATTCTTTTTCTTTCTGCCATGCCAAATACAAAAACTATTTGATAACCATCCACACAAGCTATCCATTTACCATTATCAAGTTGATGTGGATCAATATTGTGCATACCAATTTTATTCCAACCTTCACCACTTCCTTTAATCACTGGATTATGGATGATCTCTTTTTCTTCATAGTTAGTAGTTGTCAAATTTGTAATTTCATAAGCCCTAACTTGATTACCATAAAAACCCACCACATCCTGTGTATATCGGAAAATCTTGCCATCAGATACTATTACCCTTCCTCCCGGTCTGGATATATGAAAATTTCCTTCTATTAAAGGACTTTGAGGATGCTTGACCCAATTTCCCATTAATTCATCAGCATAGTAAAGATGCAGTATATTCCCCTGGGGAGATGTCGTAAACATCCACCATTGATCATGGAAATTGAAAATTGAAGAATCTACATAATCGCTGCCTTCTAGTAAGGTTTTAACTAATGTCCATCTAGTAGGAAATTCAACTGCTTTATATAGCCTAATTGCATTAGCTTTATAGCTTTCTGGAATCATATAGTATTCATTTTGGAACTTGAATACATAAGGATAAGATAAATGAAAATCCTCCCTAATTATGATTTGTTCATAACGCCAACTCAAGCCATTTTTGCTAGTTGCAAGTCCTATCTCTCCTTTAAAATTCAAACTATTTAGTACCTCGAAAAACATATACCAAACTCCATTCTCACGAACCATAAATGGATCAGCAACGAAGTCTGCTGGTATATCTGTAACATCTTTAGCCGTCAAAACCGGATTTTTGATATTCTCTGGAGAACTTAATTGAAAAGGTGATTCACCTGTATAAATTCCTATTGACCAATCACATTTTCTTCTCACAAAAGTTCTCACTGTTTTTTTGAGGGAAGATAAATAGTTTGATTTAGGAAAATCTTTGATCTGAACTCTATTACTTAATTCCATAATTTTCATTGAGATTGATTTAAACTATCAAGAATGCTTATGCACTTGTTGGCTCGATATTTGCTAAAATATTTACCTGCCTATGGGAGGTCTGATTGGCATATTTAGCGGTATCTAATAAACTGCTTTCTTCCGGGAATTTCGGTTTGTAACCTGCTACCAATTGCGATAGCAATAAGATAATAGAATTGGTATCATTTCTGGCAGCTACTCCTAGCAATTTTTCTACAGTAATATTCAAAGAATTAGGAATAATCCGACTCGCATTTTTCACAACTAATAGTTTTTCATGTTCAGTATTTTCATACTCTTCCCCCTCAATAAACAATTCCTCAAATAGCTTTTCCCCCGGTCTTAAACCTGTAAATACTATGTCAATATCTTTGTTAACTTCATATCCTGAAAGATGAATTAATTCTTTTGCTAAATCTACAATTTTCACAGGTTCACCCATATTTAACATTAAAACTTCACCACTACGACCCAGAATAGATGCTTGCAAAACTAGTTGAACTGCTTCCGGTATGGTCATGAAATATCGGCAAATATCGGGATGAGTAACTGTAATTGGTCCCCCTGCTAAAATCTGTTTTTGGAACGTAGGAACTACGCTACCACGACTTCCTAAAACATTGCCAAAACGCACCGCTACATAGGATTTACCACTTTCTTTTGCAGCTTGTAAAACTAACATTTCCGCTACTCTTTTACTAGCACCCATGACATTAGTAGGATTAACTGCTTTATCTGTGGAAATCATCACAAAATGTTCAACATTATATTGCAATGCTACTTGTAGTAAATTTCTCGTTCCCATTACATTATTAGTAATTGCTTCTGCGGGATTTAATTCCATCAGAGGAACGTGTTTATGAGCCGCAGCATGAAAAATTACATCCGGTTTAAATCTCTCAAAAGCGTGTTCTAATCTCGACTGCACTCTAATATCAGCAATGAAGGTATAAATCTGCGGTATATTAACATCCGTCGCTGATTTATGATTATTTTTCAGTATTTGGATCAGTTTTTCTAGTTCTTGTTGGATATTAAAAACAGAATTTTCTCCATGGCCAATTAGGATAATTTTAGCTGGGTAACAACGTAAAATTTGTCGGCATAGTTCACTACCAATCGATCCTCCTGAACCTGTGATTAATACTGTCTTATTATTGATAAATTGGGCTACTCTTTCCAGTTCTGTCTGAATGGGTTCACGTCTGAGCAAATCCTCAATTTTGATGTCTCTAACACTATCTACTCTTACACGACCATTCAGGATTTCATAGATTCCTGGTAAGGTACTAGGTTGCACTCCATTGTTTTGACAAATATCTACAATTTCTCTAATAGTTTGTCCAGGAACTGTAGGCATAGCAATGATAACTTTATGGATTTTTAGTGTTTTGATAACTTCAGAAATTTTCTGACGATTTCCTAATACGGGAATTCCCCTTAAATGTATATTCTGTTTTTTGATGTCGTCATCAATAAATCCTACGGGATAAGCTCCAAATTGGGGATTTCTTTGCATATCTTCTACAAGGGAAACCCCCGCACTACCAGCACCAATTATCAACACTCTTTCTCTATTTTTAGATATTTTTTGTCTGTGGCTTATCCTTTCTACAACTCGAACACTAAACCGCAGTAAAATCACAAATATGCAAGATAGTATTCCCTCCAAAATTGGCAGTGATTGCGGAAGTTCACTTAATAGCATCTCCAATAAATTAAATAGGGTCGTTTGGATGACTACCACACCCATCATCAATGTGACTATATAAATCCCTTCTTCGATGCTTGCATACTTCCAATAGCGTCTATAAAAACCAACCCCCCAAAAGATAATTAGTTTGACTACTAAAAACAAAATTGTCGCAATTCCCAACTGGAAAATATCTTGTTGCAAGTTTAGATTACCATCTAAACGCAATCCTAATGCTAACAATGGTGTCATTGCAAAAACCGTGATATCACAAATAAACCAATGTCTATTCCTGATTTTACTTAATTGACTCGATAATTTTCTAATTGTTCTCTGAATAGTAACGTGAGAAACAAAAAATAGGATATTCATATCAGTATCTCCAGGAAAATCTACAGAATTTTTTCACTGGATAAACACCTGAAATTCTCATTAATAACCTCAAAAAACTACTTATGGAAATAACCCTATTCAATTATCAATCATAGGGATTACCTGCCCAGTTCTAAATTGGTTATTAATACAAACAAATCTTAATGGTAAAATGGTGGAAATTTAATAATCAATGAATCTACTCAATATCTTCATCATTTTTTGAGAATTTATCCCAAATCACATAGCATCAATAGCTGATTAATGAAAATATATTCTTGCGGTTTGTGTCTTCTGCCTCTGGGGTGATAATTTACAAGAATAAATTTTCACTAGTCATGTTTGAGTGCTATATAATTTATATTTACTAACCAAATATGAACATAATCTATGGGTTATTATTTTTTGCTTTGAACTATAAACTTTTTATCAAGTTTTCACTCATTAAGTCACGCCAGGTTGACATAATTCCTGATTAAATCAAAATAATAGCAAAATAATAGCAGCAGACATAGTAGTTACACCATATCTGCTGCTTAATTGGACGGGAAACTTCGATTGTTAACTATAAGTTTAATCCGCGTTTAATCACCCTAGACTTTTACCTGTAAAGACTTCAGTAATTCAGTATTTACACCTGATTCACGAGTTAAAGAAATTTTACCTGTACGGGCAATTTCCCTCAGTCCAAATTTTTGTAGCACTTGAACTATCGCTACCATTTTACCAGGATCACCCACAACTTCTAAAGTCAAAGAATCTTCAGCCACATCAACAATTCGCGCCCGGAAAATCTGAGATAATTCAATTATTTCTGAACGATTACTGCTATTAGCATTTACCTTCAAAAGCATCAATTCTCTTTCTACGCAAGGTATTTCTGTAATATCTTGCACTTTGAGAACATTAACTAACTTATACAGTTGCTTGGTAAGTTGTTCGATGATGCGATCATCACCAGGCACAACCATTGTAATCCGCGATACTCCTCCCTGCTCCGCAGGACCGACAGCAAGGCTTTCAATATTAAAACCCCGACGTGCAAATAAACTAGCAATGCGGGATAGAACTCCTGCTTCATCTTCAACTATAACTGACAGCGTATGTTTCATCGGCAACTAAAAAAGCATGGCATGAACGCAGACCGGCACTCATGACTGCGAAGCGAATTTCTACCACGCTGAATTGTCGGTCTTAATTCTTATTTTATACTTAATAGTTCCAATCATTCAGTTCTTCTGGAAAAGTTATCTAGAAATCTAACTACTAGTGGATTTTGTCCAAAATTTTCTTGGTTAGATATATCTACTTTTAAGGACTTATATTATAATCAGAAGTGAATTATGATAGGAGATCAGTATTTATGGGTTGGTTACAAAGACTTTTTGGTTTAGAACAATCGGAAAGCACTCAAGTTAATCCCACGACTGATGCTAATAGACAAACAACTCCCCCAGAACGGATAGGATTAAACGGAGAATATGACCAAAGTGGTTTAGCAAAACGCGTAGCATTAGCATTTGATCAAGATCCTGACCTTGATGATATTGACACTCTCTGGGTTGCTCAAACGGGTAGCACTGTGGTATTAAAAGGTAAAGTCCCTAGTCAGCATATTCTCACGAAAATGGTTTCTATCGCTCATGGTGTTGACGGAAGTACGGATATTGATACTACAGAAGTCAATATTGAATAACTTCCCACCGTTACTCAAGAACTTAATCATCTCCTTATCTATTACCAGTTACCCATTCTACCTATCCAATCTAAAATTGCTTCGTTAACCTGTTCTGGTGATTCATCATGGGGACAATGACCCACATTTTCTAAATATACTAGTTCTAGTTTCTCATTGTAGCGCAGAAATTGATCCGCTAGTTTTGGGGGAACAAATCGATCTTTTTTCCCCCAAATTAATAACATGGGAATTGTTAAGTTTGGTAAAATTTTCTTGACACTAGGACTAAAATTAGCCCCTGTTGTTGCCTTAAATAAGGCTCTAAAAGCACGGGCAGATCCTCTGTCCTGGGGAGGTCCTGCTAAAATGTCTATCAGTTCATCACTAATCGCTTCAGGATGAGCATAGGCTAAACCCGCCCAACGCCGCAGCACGCTAGGACGACGCACAAAATAGAATATCGGTTTTAATATTAATCTGGAGGTAAATATACTTTTAATACCCCTAACCACGGGTTTGAAAGCAGTCGGGATCATTTCTTGTTCTAGGCTGGGATCTGGTAAACTGATCATCACAATACCCTTTACCATGTCAGCATGGGTAGCCGCTGCCACTAAAGAAATCAGTGAACCTATGGAATTACCCACTAAAACAACTGGTTGACCGATAAAGGTTTTCCAAAAGTCGTAAACTTGTTCTACCCATAATTCTACATTGTAATTAGTTGCAGCTTTTTCAGATGCGCCAAATCCAATCATGTCTATAGCATAAACTGTATTGTGTTTACCTAATACCTCTAAATTATGCCGCCAATGACCAATGGAAGCACCAAAGCCATGTAGTAAAATCAATGGTGTTTGTCCTGGATAATCTTTGACAGGACGAATATAAGTATAACGAGTCTGCCAGCCCCGCCATACCCAGTCTCTTTGATTACCAACCCGTTGCCGCCAATGTATTGCAGTCGTCACTTTTCCCTCTTTTGTGATTAAGCAATTATTAACCTTGTTTCTTTTTCCCTAATATGTTAAATTATATTTGATTATCTCCACTGTATACCTAATTTTGTTATCCTAGAAGCATCCCCTAGATATCTTAGATTTCTAAGTATTCATGAGGATAAATTGCAACCATAGTTATTGGTGTTAAATATCATGTAATTTACATTAATTAATTTTTTGAACCGGTTTTTGTCAAGTTCTGTATAGCAATAGCATAACAAATATGTTGAGACTGCCAACTAGTGTATGAATTAGCTACACTGGAGATGGATATTCATTTTTCAATTCTGAGTTACTCTTGTATTTTGCCTTAATCGGCATATTCAACCAAGCTAACTAAATCAAGACCAACCCAAATTCTTAACTAAAGAGCTGCCACTAATCATAATGCCTGTGATTGAGAAAAAAAGAACTCGTGATCTTCCCCAAATTAACGAACGCATTCGCTTCCCGAAAATTCGGGTAATTGACACTGATGGCGCACAACTGGGAATTATAACCCCCCAAGAAGCCATACAATTAGCCGAAGAGAAGGAATTGGACTTGGTGCTAATCAGTGACAAAGCTGACCCGCCGGTATGTCGAATTATGGACTATGGGAAATATAAGTTTGAGCAAGAAAAGAAGGCGCGGGAAGCCCGGAAGAAGCAGCACACGGCTGATGTGAAAGAAGTAAAAATGCGCTACAAAATAGAAGAACACGACTATAATGTGCGCGTCAAGCAAGCCGAACGCTTCCTCAAAGATGGCGATAAAGTTAAGGCTACTGTAATGTTCCGAGGTCGGGAAATTCAACACAGTGACTTGGCAGAAACCTTGCTTAAGCGGATGGCTACAGATTTAGAGCCTTTTGGTGAACTACAGCAAGCACCAAAGAAAGAAGGGCGAAATATGATGATGCTGATTTCACCCAAAAAATAATCTTGTCAACAAACTGCTTTACCAGGTGATGAATATTGCATAAGTTCGGTAATAATAGTACCAAAGATTGACACCGGGGGCATTTTTTCCCATTCTGTCAACTTTCATCACTGTTAGATTCTTGTAAATTTATCTCAAAATCATCGTCCTGACGATTGAGTGTAAAATATAATACTCATTTGTTCAGGACTTTTACTATTGACAAAATGCTATGTATAAGTTAATAACAAGCTAATTTACATATTACTTATTTTCACCTGACTAGCTGCTTTTGTGGCCTTTTCTCTCGCTTCCTGAATATCTCCACCTTTGGCTAAGGCCACTCCCATGCGACGATAGGGATGAGCAATAGGTTTACCAAATAATTTAATATCTACATCTTTTTCTGCTAAAGCTTCAGCTACACCAGTAAAAGCAATAGAATCAGATTTTTCTGAAGCTAAAATTACCGCACTTGCAGAAAATCCTAACTGTTGAATATGGGGAATTGGTAAACCTAAAATCGCTCGCAGATGTAATTCAAATTCATTCAAATTCTGGGAAATTAATGTCACCATTCCTGTATCATGGGGTCTGGGAGAAAGTTCGGAAAAAATCACTTCGTCTTTAGTGATGAAAAATTCAACCCCAAAAATTCCCGCACCACCCAAAGCATCAGTAACTTTTTTGGCAATTTCTTGAGATGCTAATATTTTAGCTTCAGAAATAGCTGCGGGTTGCCAAGATTCTTGATAATCTCCTCTTTCTTGACGGTGGCCAATGGGAGAACAGAAAATTGTGGGTGCATCCCATTGTTTAATTGTTAATAAGGTAATCTCAACTTCAAAATTAATAAATTCTTCGACAATTACCTTTTGACTATCTCCACGAGAATTAGAAATAGCATAATTCCAAGCTTTTTCTACTTCAGTTCTATCATTAACTACAGATTGACCTTTTCCAGAAGAGGACATCACAGGTTTAACAACATTAGGAAAACCAATTTCTTCAGCAACAGTAATTAATTCTTCTAAGGTGATAGCATAACCATATTTAGCAGTTCTAATTCCTAGTTCCTTGTGGGCTAATTCCCTAATTCTGTCGCGGTTCATGGTGTAGTTAGTGGCCGCTGCTGTGGGAATAACTGTAATTCCCCTTTGTTCAAATTCCTGTAACTTTTCAGTTCTAATAGCTTCAATTTCGGGAATGATAAAATCAGGCTGATGTTTATTTACTACTGCTTCTAAATCATCAGCACTCAGCATAGAAATAACTTCAGCACAATCCGCTACTTGCATAGCAGGAGCATTAGCATATCTGTCAACAGCAATCACATAATTACCTAAACGTTGAGCAGCGATTACAAATTCCTTTCCTAGTTCTCCTGAACCAAGCAGCATTAATTTCTGGGGTAGTTTTAGTGCCTTAATCATCAATTTATGGGAATAGTTTTGGATCTAATTTGTTTGATTGATTATTTACAGATAGTGATCATATTGTCAAGCTTTAAATTAATACAAATTAATACATATAAATAAATATGATTCATCCCTAATCACTTGCATTTATCTACGGTTAATTATTATATTATAGCATATAATACTCGTGTCTCCTTCTCCCTCCCTAACTCAAACCCCCACAAATCAGTTAAATTAGCCGTATTAGGTTTATGCTGCAATTGAGTAACCAAAAAGGTTTATATGCCAAGAACACAGAAAAACGATAACTTTGTTGACAAATCCTTTACCGTTATGGCAGATATCATCCTCAAGATATTGCCAACCAACAAAAAAGCTAAAGAGGCATTTGTTTATTACCGAGATGGAATGTCCGCACAAGCAGAAGGTGAGTATGCTGAAGCATTAGACTATTATACAGAAGCCTTGGAAATGGAAGATGACCCCAATGATCGCGGTTATATTCTCTATAATATGGGGTTGATTTATGCCAGTAACGGTGATCATAATAAGGCTTTAGAGTTTTATCATCAGGCTATTGAGTTAAATCCACAATTACCCCAAGCTTTAAATAATATCGCCGTCATTTATCATTTTCAAGGTGAAAGAGCTAAGGAAAGCGGGGATCATGACGGTGGTGAGGCATTGTTTGATCAAGCAGCGGATTATTGGATTCGAGCAATTCGCATGGCTCCCAATAATTACATTGAAGCTCAAAACTGGCTAAAAACTACCGGGCGATCGCAAATTGACGTATTCTTTTAAGTTAGCCATGAGTCGGTTGTTAGTTTTATGACAACTGACAACTGACAACTCACAACTGATAACTGATAACTGATAACTGATAACTGACAACTGACCACTGACAACTGATAACTGATAAATTATGATTGATAGTCAACTAGTTCGTAAAGTTGCTAATCTCGCTCGTTTAGAATTGACAGCAGATGAAGAAACACAATTTACCACTCAATTGGGTAGTATTCTGGATTATATTCAACAACTAAATCAACTGGATGTTACTAATGTCGCACCAACAACCAGAGCTATTGATGTCAGTAATGTCACCAGAGAGGACATTCTCCAACCTTATCCTGACAGAGAAGCAATCCTCAACAGCGCTCCTCAACAGGAAGGTGATTTTTTCCGAGTTCCCAAAATTCTTAATGCTGATTAGATAGGGCCTAACTGGATTTTGGATTTTGGATTTTGGGTTTTAGGTTAAAGATTCAATATCTAAAATTTCAGAAACCTGCAATCTCAATATAAAAGAGTAGAGACGATCCGAGGAACGTCTCTACATCCCCGTAGGGACAGGGGATTAGGGGATTAGGTTTTTGGGTATGAAACTAATATAGCAGATGATCTTTTATTTGCCAAGTATTTTGACAACTTTTTTTTTGCATACTGATGTCAAAACTCTCAGTTACCATTTGGTTATTATTCCTCTTGATTCACTAAAAAAGCAGGATCAAGAATTTGAGAAATACTATAAGGATTTTCACTAGGAAAAGTGGTATCAGGTAAATTAGTTTCCTGAATTGCTAAATCTACACCATCTTGATAAGCAGAAATAACTACTTCTGATAGATAGGATTTTAAACTAGGGTTTTCTTCTAAATGTTCTTTAATCCGACGACGTTGTTCTCTAATTTTGGATCTTATTTATTCAAAAAGTAATCAGAATCAGGATTTTCTAGATGAGAATCTTAACAAGATTAAATATCACTTAACTATTATTTAATCCTGTACATCCTCAAATCCTGTACATCCTGATTCAGAATGTTACTTCCCAAATACAGTAGTTAGAGAACGGGCAATATTTTTCGGCTGCATTGCGTCCATTGCTGCTGTGGGTTCATAACCACAATGTACCATACAATCAGCACATTTGGGATTACCACTAGCGCGTCCGTATTGACTCCAATCAGTTTTATCTAACAATTCTTGGAATGTTTGATAATAGCCTTCATTCAACAAATAACAGGGTTTTTGCCAACCTAAAACACTGTAACTAGGACTACCCCAAGGAGTGCATTCATAGTCTTTTTCACCAATGAGAAAATCTAAGAATAAAGGATTATGATTAAAGTTCCAGTTTTTCTTTCCAGAGGTGTAGGGTATGAGAATTTCCCGGAATAAAGCGCGGGTTTGTTCTCTTTGTAAAAAATGATCTTGATCTGGAGCCCATTCATAACTATAACCAGGAGAAATCATCATCCCGTCAGTTCCCAATGTTTCCAGAAAATCGAAAAACTCCTGCATTTCTTCAACATTACAACCTTCAAAAATGGTCGTGTTGGTAGCGACACGAAAACCCTTCGCTTTAGCGGCGCGAATTGCTTGGACAGCAGTATCAAAAACCCCTTTTCTGTCTACACATTTATCATGCCATTCTCGCATTCCATCTAAATGTACACTAAAGGTGAGATAGGGAGAAGGCTGAAATTTATCGAGACTCTTTTCTAGTAATAAACCATTTGTACACAAGTAAATATATTTCTTGCGTTTAATTAAACCTTCAACAATTTCCCTGATTTGGGGATGTAATAATGGTTCTCCTCCGGGAATGGAAACAACTGGTGCGCCACATTCTTCCACCGCTGCAAAACACTGTTCTGGGGTGAGATTTTGCTTGAGTATCTCCACTGGATGCTGGATTTTACCGCAACCTGTACAGGCTAAATTACACCGGAACAGCGGTTCTAGCATTAATACCAGGGGAAACCGTTTCCGCCCTAATAAGCGTTGTGTAACTAAATACTTACCTATATCTATTGCTTGTTGTAGATTAATCGCCATGAAACTAACACTCCTCAATTTGTTTGGTAATTGGTAATTGGTAATGGGTAATGGGTAATTGGTAATTGGTAATTGGTAATTGGTAATTGGTAATTGGTAGTTAATTTCTGTCACCTGTCACCTATCACCTATCACCTATCACCTGTTCCCTATCACCTGTTCCCTATCACCTATCACCTATCACCTATCACCTGTTCCCTGTCACCTGTCACCTATCACCTGTCACCTATTCACATAACCATTAGACACGAACCAATCTACAGCATCCTTGAGCGCTACACTCAGGGGGGACTGAGGTAAACCTAATTCGCGGATAGCCTTAAAAGTATCATAATACATTGGTTGTTGTGCCATGCGAACACCATCTATGGGAACTGTTGGGGTTTTCCCTAGAGGTGCGAGGATTTTTTCTTCTACCCAGCCGACTGTTAGAGGTATCCAAGCTGGTATAGACGTTTGTGGTGCAGGTAAATCGGTGATTTGGGCAAGTTGTTCTAGAAGTTGTTTGAAGCTAAGATTCTCATGACCTAGTATATAGCGATCGCCTTTTTTCCCTCTTTCTAATGCTAATAAATGTCCCTTAGCTACATCCCGCACATCAATAAAATTTAACCCTGTGTCTACATAAGCGGGCATTTGTCGCCGCAGAAACCGTAAAATAATATCCCCGGTTGGTGTAGGTTTAATATCTAATGGACCAATGGGACTACTAGGATTTACTATCACAATATCCTGACCTTGATTAGCTGCTGATATTGCTATTTGTTCGGCTAAAAACTTCGATTTTTTGTAATCTCCCACCAATTTTTCTACCGGACTTTGATGGGTTTCATTCACAATTTCCCCAGCTTTTCCCACACCAATAGCCGCAACGGAACTAGTATAAACTGTACGTTCAATTCCCGCTTTTTGCGCTGCTGCTAAAATATTGCGCGTCCCTTGTACATTATTCAAATATAGCAAATCCCGGTCTTTTTGCCACAATGAATAATGGGCAGCAACATGAAATAAGTAATTACACCCCTGCATCTGTTCCCAAATATTCGCGTCGTTTACATCACCTTTAACAATATCTACAGCCAAACCCTGTAAATTGTTCAGGTTACTATGAGGACGGACTAAAGCTGTAACTTGGTATTTTGATTGTAACAGCGATCGCACCACATGAGAACCAATAAACCCCGTACCACCAGTCACAAAAGCCCGCATTTATTTACCTCTTCATTTTCAATATGTGATTAATTATTCATGTATTTGGGTAATTTACCACGTTTACATTTTTTCTTTTTCTTGTAATCAGTTAATAATACAGCAGTTTCCGAAGTTATGAGGTACAGTTAGTAATAATAAAGATAATACTGTCATGAAAGCATATTCAGTGGATCTCCGAGAAAAAATAGTTGCAGCCCATATTGAGGAA
>NZ_JACJPZ010000069.1:0-19727 GCF_014696335.1 Dolichospermum sp. FACHB-1250 | reverse complement strand
TGCGCCACTAGAGATATTAAAAGAGTATATTAAAAATCAAGAAAAGCCGTCCTAGAAGCGATGCACTGAGCTTGTCGAAGTGGACGGGGCTTGTATCCCATTATTTTCGGTCAAAGTATCAACTTTAACTTTAGTCAACCTTTATTAAAAGATTTTGGTTTCCTTAAAACTTAATCTTTCTGTATTATTCACGTTAATTTCCCTAAACTCCCATAAAAACAGAAACTCATTCAACTAAAGACATCAAATCAAAAAATATTTTTATGTTTTTCCGTTTTTAGAAGTAAAAAGGGGTTGACATTTGATTTTAAATCTGTTATAATTATCTGGATAAGGAAGAACTATCTTGCTACAGATGGCAGAGACTCATTCAACTAAAGACATCAAATCAAAAAATATTTTTATGTTTTTCCGTTTTTAGAAGTAGAAATGGGTTGACATTTGATTTTAAATCTGTTATAATTATCTGGATAAGGAAGAACTATCTTGCTACAGATGGCAGAACCTATAGTATAGCAGTTATAATTTAGCCTTAACAAACTGGCTTTAACACGAAAGGATTAAGCCTTATCTAAAATATTATTGTATATTAATATGGGATTGGTGCGGATCGAACGCACGGCCTAGCGCTTAGGAGGCGCTCGCTCTATCCAACTGAGCTACAACCCCAAGGATAAGACAAATAATATCATAGCAGTATTTTCATTGAGACTGCCAATAGTTATCCCAATCATCGCCACCAATTTCTAAACCGCACAGATTACTACTTGCATTCAGGATAACCTGAGATTTGCTGCCATTAACTTCTCGCAATTCTAAGTTTAGCTCTCCCTGCATGGTATCTCGACAACAGAAAATTAAACCATTGGTTGTCGGAGCGCGGAGGGGAGTACCTGGTAACTGGGTAGTTCCGGTCAGTGTAACCTCATAATTTAGGTTTTTGGCTTGCATTTGCCATCTACCCCAGGGCTGAATTTGCCATTTTACCTCTGAATTCCAGGGGACAAATTCATAAAATTTACCTTGGTAGTGAATACCAATCATAGCAACTGATTCCATCCACCATAATACACCACGTTTGCCCCCACCAGCAGTTAAAGCTAAATCGGGTTGATTAATGAAAGAATTGCAATTTAGCCAAAACCATTTTTGGGGAAAAGCACCACCCCAGTTCTTTTCTGCGTATGCTGGCGCATTTGTAAATTCATATATTTTACCATGCCAGTCTATCCAACCACTAGCTAAACCATGAGCCATTAAAATTTGCCATCCAGGTTCAAATATCTGCGAAAATGATAACCAACCCGCTGTTGATTGCTGAAAACTATTTTGATTTCCCCAACCATATATAGGTGTAATTGTATACTCCCATTGGCAATAATTACCAGTGGCAGGATCGGTAATTATGCCTTGATTTAAGGTAGCTGTGGCTTGATAGCCTTCGGAAATATGCTGTGTAAATTCACTGGGAATGAGATATAGCGGGGAAACTTGTAAGTTAGTTTTTCCCCAATGTCCTAATCCTAATACATCCCGACTCGCCCAAAATTTATTCACATCGGGAAAAGTGCGACAGAGGTACTCATCATTTATGCCCAGAATTTGGGCTGCACCGCCACTGTAGGGCTGATTACCCCTGGGGTCTTCGATGGAGTACATGAAGGCGATAGTTTGCCTAATTTCGGGTATTGTGACCCGGTAATACCAGCCTTCAAAAAAGCGGCGATTACTACCATCCCAATGATAGCCGCTGTGGGGGGTTTGGGTGCAATTGAGGAGGTTTGTGGTCATAACTGAATAGATGCTGTTATTTTGCTGATTTTTGAGTATGGACAAGGCGGAGACTTTGGATTAAGATCATTAAAGAAGCGATCGCCATTAATAGCCCCCAAAACCAATAAGGTAAAAACAAATACTGCTGCATTTGTCCGGTATCTGATAATCCTAATGGTCCTGCGGTATAACTGAATAAATAATCAAGTTGATGATAGGTACTTACACAAGCTTGCACACCTAGAAACTGAATCGCAAACCCTTGTACCCAAAGAGGTGTTTTTAAGGCGATTCCTAAGATCATAAAACCTAATAAGGGAATTGCGACAAAACCAAACCAAGAACGCACCCAAATTAATGTAGACAGGAGTAAAAACCCGCCTAAAATTTTTAAACTCAAAGAAGTGGTTTTCAAACTACCAGAAGCGAGAATTAGACCTGCACCAGCGAGAGGTGGACCCATTGGACCAGCAGCAGCGACCAATCCGATACCAAGATATCCCCATCTATTACTTAGGGTATAATGAGCTACACCAGAACCGTTGCCAAATATCTCTAATTTTTGAAACTGTCCCCCTAAAATCAAGGCCATTAAACCGTGACCCATTTCATGAAACCAAGTTGCTAAAATAGAAAATGGGTATAAAATATAATTACCCATAGGTATTTGCCACAAAAATGCTGTGACTATACCCGCTGCAACTAACCAAGTTAACCCCATTTTTTCTACTTCTGTGGGAGTAAATAGAGGGTTGAAATTTTTACTGGGTTCTCTCATTATCGACTATCCTGCAAGTAATTACACGAATTAGCTGAGTATTCTTGAATATATCTTAATTCACTTCCAGAAAAAGTAGGAAAATGCCTCTGGCAAAAATGGTTCTCAATCTAATAAGTAATGTAAAATAATATTACTATCATGAGAATTTTCATTAAAAATACTTCTCCACTCGATGTTCTTCTAGCATTGCTTTTACCTGTTCATCGGTTGGTGCTGGTTGATTGGTTTTTAATAAACCTTTCATTTGTTTAATAATGCTAGTCCGTTCTGATTTTTGACTGGGTTGATTTTGCAATGATTCAATGATTGCACGGACCGGTTATAAGCGATCGCTCTTTGGTATTTGAAAGGCTTGCTTTTTCAGTTCTTGTAGGGACATAGAGGTTATTTTAATAATACTTGATTATATTTTATCTCATAGCGATACTTTCAGTAAAGCGATCGCTCATTTTCTTCAAGCTATTTTTAAAATAGAGTGAATCTACACCCATGATTCCCAGAAAAAAGGCTGTAGTTGATGAATACGTCTAAAATCGCTATCAGCAGAAACGAGAGTGAGATTGTGTTGAATCACTGTTGCTGGTATCCAAATATCATGATCGCTAAATCCCAAATTTTCAATGCTAAAATTACGACGTTTGCTTTTTTATTGGGGAGCAAAATAATTAAAAAACAACGACAATTAATGTTTAAAATATTGTATTTTATTACTTAAACTCAAATGCCAAAAAAATAAATATTATTCGCTTTCCCTATTTTCACATTCCTCTATTTCAACTTCTTCTAAAGACTGTCCATGACTACTTAGCAAATTCCAAATATCACGATAAAAGAAATTATCAATAGTTTGAATATGTTGAGAAAGTAGTGTATCCCTCATCATGTTTGGGCGAATATCGCAGTAATATACACCGTCCAGTGGATTTAGTTTAATAGTGTAGGCTTTAAAGTGTCCTGGTAAAAATGTTGCATTAATCCCATAGCGATTTTGGTGCTTTGTCTTCTTTCTTTGTACATCATTTAAGAAAACTGCAATGTGAGGTAAATCAGTGCTAGTTAGCTTGTTATATAAAAACTTATCTACAAAAATTTTATCAATACGGTCTTTACTCGAAGTTTTAACTGAACCAATAATCTTGAGTTCATTGTCTTGACTAATCAATAAGTCATGTTGATAGGTTGTATTAAACAAAATTACTCCGTTATCGTCTCTAATAGGCACTTGTATTGTTCCAGAAACACAATCTATATTGAGATATGCAATCAGCAGACGAATTAGACGCTCAAAAAGATCCCCATTAACTTTACGGGCTTGGTTAGACTTTCCAGAAGGTAAAGCATCTAGTGTAGCACCAATAGTCTGCTGCAGGGTATAGATTGTACAGATTAAAACCTGCCGTAACGATTCCTCTGGTAACTGTCTATCTCTCAACTGCTCAAGAACTTGCAAAAACTGATTATAAGCAATTTCAAATATTCCAGCATCATACATTAAGTTAGTATTAATTGGACGAGTTATATTGTAATGACCATCATTTGTATATTGATAAAATTGGTAATGATTTTCATTTTGTGAAACTATTCTAGCTTGTAAGCCATTGGCTATAAATTCTAGATAGCTTCTACAAAAGGAAATGTAGTTTTGAATAGTCTGAAAATTTTCTTTGTCCACTGCGTGATTTACTAAATCTTCTAACCTCATCGAATAGACTCCCTGCGTTCTGAATTTTTGCGATCAAAGGCTATCCATTCTTCCTTTGTCATGCGATGGACATTTTCTAATCTTTGAATTGCCCAATTATTATACTCAATATTGAGATCACATCCCATCCAACGACGGTTAAGTTGTTCTGCAACTACAATAGTTGTTCCGGATCCTGAAAATGGATCAATAATCAAATCTCCTTCCTGAGATGATGCAAGGATAAATTTTCTTAATAATTCTTCTGGCTTTTGAGTTGGATGAGGTGTTGTTTCACCCATCCCGTTACAAGTAGTAGGAATTTCTATTACGTCTTTAGGTTTTGCACCTTTTGGGTTAGGTGTCCAGTTATTATTTTTTTTAGTTTTACCTTTTCCATAAGCACTGGTTTCTGCTTGGGGATGGGAAGGATACTTTAATGTATGTGCGCCATAAGGAATTCGCACATCGTCAATATTAATTTTCACTTGATCTGATTTACGAAAATGAATAATACTTTCATGCGATCGTCCCCAATCACTACCTAAATTAGCCTTGTTTTTATAGTGCCAAATTAACCAACGACAATTTTTGAAATATTTGGATACTGAATATTTTAAATCAGCTAATATTTCAGAAAAACCACAAACGTAAAGAGATCCATTAGATTTGAGAATACGCGAAGCTTGGCTAATCCATTGAATTGACCAGGCGATATATTTTTCTTGGTTCTCAAAATTATCCCATTCAGCTTTTTTAATATTATAAGGTGGGTCAGCAAACACTAGATCAACGCTTTCTGAATCAAGAGATGCCAGCCAATCTAGGGAATTACCTTGATAAATTTGTCCGTGAGGATGGGTATATTGTAGTTGGAATCCTTTTGTTAATGGTAATGGTAGTAATTTTTGTTCACTACTTTGTGCTTCTACCACTCCAAGATTTAGAGACTGTTGTATTACGTTTAATGCATTATTAGAACTGCTCAATCTCATCTATCCTCACAAGTTTAATAAACAGTGTTAAAAATTACTCAACGCATCAGCAGTTTGGGAAATTCCGTCAAACTGCCAAAAAATATTATACTATACTAACTTTCCTCACCACTCAATCTTTGTAACAACTCTTCACGGGATAAATTACCCAAAGAAAGAAGTAACTGAGTTGGTGTTAATTGAGCCAAAAAGTGAGATACTGGAAAAAAATCATTTCCCTTATTCACATAACAACAAATGGAAAAAGTACAATTGTTTGGTATGCCTGCTGAGAAAGGGCGATGGCTACTGATACCTCTAAGTATAACTATCCTGCTGTGCTTGGGTACAGTTTATTCTTGGAGTATTTTTAGAAAACCTTTAGAAAAACTTCTCAATGTAGGTGCAACTGATAGCCTGTTGCCATTTACTGTGCTGTTGGTTGTCTTCGCAATTTTAATGCCAATCACTGGCTTTTATATCAATCGTTTTGATACTCGTCTGATTACAGGTGTTGGTGGATTAATTACGGCATTAGGTTATATTCTCTCTAGTTTGGGTGGCAATATTCCCACACTAACTATTACCTATGGTGTAATTGCTGGTATGGGTGTGGGTATCGCTTACGGTGTACCGTTGGCTGTGGTAGCTAAGTGGTTTCCCGATAAAAAAGGTTTGGCTGTTGGTGCTACTGTGATTGGGTTTGGTTTGTCACCTTTAATTACTGCACCTTTGGCAAAGTTTCTGATAGATGCTTTTGGAGTTCGGCAAACTTTTGTAATTTTAGGTATTGCTTTTGCAGCTATTATTACCGCTATTTCTACTATCCTCACAACTCCTCCCCAAGGTTGGCAACCAGAGGGGTGGACTCCACCTGTAGCTATTCAAGCAAATTCCCATACTACAACTTCAGGATCAATTCTTCAGACTTCCAGTTTTTATGGCTTATGGTCTTGTTATACCATTGGTTCTTTTGCCGGACTGGCAGCTATTGGTATTTCTAGTCCTCTAGCACAGGAAATTATTAAATTGGATGCAGCAACAGCCGCAAATACAGTCTCACTGTTCGCTGTCTTTAATGGTGCAGGGCGGTTATTTTTTGGGTGGTTCACGGACAAATTTACGCCAAAATTAGCGGCAATTGTTTCCTTTGTTTTCATTTTGATTGCCTCGATTATGATGCTGAGTGCTGGAAAGGGAAGTGTACTCACTTATATAGTCGCTTTTTCGCTATTTTACTTGGCTTTGGGGGGTTGGTTAGCGATCGCTCCTACTTCCACTTTAATCATATTTCAACCCCAAGACTACGCCAAAAATTACGGTATTGTCTTCACTGCTTACGGTATGGGGGCTTTGGGTGGAACTTTATTAGCTGGCAAAATTAGAGACATTTTCGGTAGTTACACTAATTTCTTTTATCCAACTGCGGGATTAGCAATTGTGGGAATTATCTTGGCTGTATTCACGCTGAAACGCACCTATACCAATGCCGATTTAGTAACATAATTTGTTCGTTTTCGACATCCCCTCTTGGCTTGTGTTTTCCACAATTTATATTGGGAAAGTACCCACTTTAACTCCCTATATCAGTTTATTACAAATAACCCATAATTAGATTTTAGATCCCCGACTTCTTCAAGAAATCGGGGGTCTTGTTGTTTCGTAAATCTCCTCAAACTTCCTCACTACTCAATCTTTGCAACAACTCCTCACGGGATAAATTACCCAAAGCAAGAAGTAACTGAGTACGTTCAGAAATAGGAATATTAGCAATCTTTTCCACCACACCAGATAACTCAGCATCTAAACTACCAAAACGCCCTTCTAACAGAGAAGTTATCAAATAAAGTTCTGCTTCTAGCTTACCTTCTTGCTTTCCTTCTTGCTTCCAATCTTCTATTTGTTGTAAATAAGCCGGTGATAAGTTCATAATTACTTCCTCCTCTTCTCTACTTAAATTATCTCTCAATTCTAAATTCTTGCGCCAGTCCGCTAAAATTTCTAACAAATTTTCTCGAAAAGGGTTATTTTCTGGTAATTCAGTTAACTCCTCTACGGCTCTTTTTTGTGTTCCTCCTTTCCCCAAAACTCTCAACCATAATGTATCCTCATTTTCTGGTAATTGATGAATCACAACTATTGCTGTTTTCAAGATATTTGGAAGAAAATAAACACCTTTAACCCAATCTTCTACAATTTCATTTGCACCTAAACCCGCAATCATCCGATCTGAAAAAGTTGGTGTTAAAATCCATAAAATCGGTAATTGTGATTCAGCAATATTTCTGTTTTCGCGTTTTGCTTTCCTAACTACATCACCATGAACGGCATATAATTTAAGTAAACAACTGCGAATTTCTATTTCCGATGGTGGATTGCGAAAAGGCTCAAATAAACATTGAGTTTTAGCCATCTTCCCTAATAAACCTAAAGGTAGATTTTCCTGATTTTGATCAGAAAAGGGTTCAAACCAAACATCAATTTCTTGAATTTCACTTTTAACCTTTTCGCTTTTTTTAATTGTTCCTAAAGGTGTTAATAATTCCTCTAGATATTCTTTGGCGAATTGATCATGGGATTGTCGAGTCATTTTATTTTATTAAAAATCACATTTGTTTTGTACAAAAATCACACTAAACATCAAAAATATTATATAATAATTATGTTACTACCAAAAGCATACTTTTAAAAGTAGTTTACCCCAAAAATTAAAATAATGTTACAGTCAATCGAAGGCATTTACAAAGACGGGAAAATTGAGCTAAACGAAACGCCAACAGGCATAAATACAGCGCGAGTAATTGTAACTTTTCTCGATGCAAATACTTCTGTAGATTTGTCATCTCGCGGAATTAATGAAGAACAAGCAGCAAAATTAAGAGCTAGATTACAATGTTTTGCACAAGATTGGGATCAACCAGAAATGGAAGTTTACGATGCCTTATAATCGTGGTTCAGTAGTGCTGGTTTTGTTCCCAGACTCAAACTTAAAAACTGCTAAACGTCGTCCTGCTTTAGTTGTTCAATCTAACAATATTGGTACTGGTTTATCCCAAACTATTATAGCTATGATTACTAGTAATGTTTCCCGTGCTGGACACCCTAGCAGAGTATTTGTGAATATAGCAACACCAGAAGGAAAACAAACGGGATTAATTACTGATTCTGTGATTATGACAGATAATCTAGCAACTGTTTTAGATACAGAAATTGATAAAGTTATTGGTTTTTGGTCAGAAATGTCTTTAGTAGATGCAGCACTCAGACATACATTAGAAATTTAACTTGGTGTTTTGTCTAAAATCGCAATTTGCGTCAACTTCTGATAATTACTCTACCTGATGCTTTGGAACAATTACAGCAAGGAGAAATGATTGTGGAAATTAGTGATAGTCGGTAAATAATTATCGAACAAACGATAGAATCCAAAGCCAATTCCTACAATAGTTGACAAGTAAGGAGTATTATTAATACAGTCATAAAAATTGCCTTTCAGTTAGTTAAATTATTTTTTAATTTCTCCAATATCGTTACCAGGTTTAACCTAGTAACGATATGTAACGACAATTATCTTAACCTTGCGCTACAGGTTCTTTCGCCAAAAACTTCTCCAATTCAGTCAAAGCATCAGCATCAACCTTAGTCTGCATTGGACAGAATTTAGGTCCACACATGGAACAAAACTCAGCAGTTTTATAGATATCTGCCGGTAAAGTTTCGTCGTGATATTCCTTCGCTCTTTCCGGGTCTAAAGACAACTCAAATTGACGATTCCAGTCGAAATTATAGCGAGCTTTAGAAAGTTCATCATCCCTGTCTCTAGCACCTGGCCGATGTCTCCCAATATCCGCCGCATGAGCCGCAATTTTATACGCAATTAAGCCATTACGTACATCTTCCGCATCAGGTAAACCTAAATGTTCTTTAGGTGTCACATAACACAACATCGCCGTCCCATACCAGCCCGCCATAGCTGCCCCAATAGCTGAGGTAATATGGTCATAACCAGGAGCAATATCTGTAACCAAAGGACCAAGAACATAGAAAGGTGCTTCCGAACACTCTTCCATTTGTTTGCGGACATTGAACTCAATTTGATCCATAGGAACGTGACCCGGACCTTCTACCATCACCTGCACATCATGTTCCCAAGCTTTACGGGTGAGATTTCCCAAGGTTTTCAGTTCCGCCAACTGGGCTTCATCGGAGGCATCATGGGTACATCCTGGGCGCAGGGAGTCGCCTAAACTGAAAGAAACATCATATTTCTTAAAAATCTCAATGATGTCGTTAAAATGGGTATAGAGCGGGTTCTGTTTATGGTGATGTAACATCCACCGCGCCAAAATTCCGCCACCGCGAGAAACAATACCAGTAATTCGGTTTCTCACTAAAGGTAAATGTTCAATTAAAATCCCCGCGTGGATAGTTTGATAATCTACCCCTTGCTGGGCGTGTTTTTCAATAATGTGGAGAAAGTCATCAGCAGTCAGATTTTCAATTGTTCCGTGAACACTTTCTAAAGCTTGGTAAACTGGAACAGTCCCAATGGGAACAGGTGAAGCCTGGATAATTGCGGTACGAATTTCGTCTAAATTACCACCACCTGTGGACAAATCCATCACCGTATCAGCGCCATATTTTACCGCCAAATTAAGTTTATCAACCTCTTCCTGCAAATTGGAAGAATTGGGAGAAGCACCGATATTAGCATTAACTTTACACTTAGAAGCGATACCAATAGCCATCGGTTCTAAATTTGTGTGATTAATATTTGCAGGGATAATCATCCGCCCCCGTGCTACTTCAGCGCGGATAAGTTCAGCCGGCAGATTTTCCCGCTTGGCCACGTATTGCATTTCTTCAGTGATTACACCCTGACGAGCGTAGTGCATTTGCGATACGTTGTCTTGTCCACGTCTCTTAGCTACCCATTCTGTACGCATATCCAAATTCCTCAATAAACAGCTTCCCTCCGCTGGTATTATCCAGACTCAGGTGTTAAGGGTTTGATCTCAGCTTAGTTTCCCAAGCACCCCTAGCATGATGTAGATTGTAGCATTTTCGTGATCTTTGGGGGAGGGTGATGATAAATCATAAGTTGGTTACACAAACCAGCTAGGGTTGAAACCCCAGGCGGGCTATGCTATAGCTAGGACATTAGCAAAATTAGATGGTTCGCAATAGTTTTTAATTAAGGCTTTGGCATTTTCTCTTTTTTCGCCTGTGAATAAATTAAATATTACTTCTTCATTTTGCGAGTAAAGATATAATAAACCAAAGTCTTTAATTCTTGAATAAATTAGGGGAACTCCTGCTAAGGTTAGTAAATGTAATTTTTTATAATCACGCTCTCTCGCGTCATGAGAATCATGATATGTAGATTGAAATTCCACAACTAAACAAGGTTTATAGTCTTTGTTTGTGATCAGAGCGTCTACACTGGAACTAAAGAAGAAGTTTCTGAGTTTAATATCAAGGCTGCTACCTAATTCACAAAATGAGCATAAGCTTACCTGTGTATGAATTTTATAATTTTCATCTATGCAGGTTTGCAGAAACTCTAGCATTCTTTCTTCGTAAGGATTAACCAGTCGTTTGGGTTTTACAGACATTAGTTTTTCTCCATTAATATTTTTGCAAAATGGTTAGCGGGAGTTTGGTATTTTGGAGGAATAAATAAGCATCAAATAATATTCGTTCTAAATTCCTTTTAATATCAACAACTAAAAAATAGCAAAATAATTAATTGAAGGCAATATTAAATTAAATCGTGCCAGGGACAGAAATCAATAAAAAACCACGTAATTTCGTTGTTTTTATAAAAACCATGTAAAAATCACCAACGCCTGAAAGCAAGCATGAATAAGGGATTGAAATAAATCCATAAAATTAAATCGTGCCACAATAAAATTAAATCGTGCCACAATCATGACTTCGCAGGAAAAATCTATGGATTAAACTATTGACTTTTGTAAAAAAATATGAAATGTGTTACGAGAATACCAGTATCCTGAAAACAAGCAAGGATTATATGATAAAAACGAACCACAGAGGCACAGAGGACACAGAGGTAAGAGGTTTGGGAGAGGATATGAATGCGCTTACGGGAGAGGTTATTGGGGCTGCTATTGAGGTACACCGGGTTTTGGGTCCTGGGTTTTTGGAGGAAGTGTATAAGGAGGCACTGGTTGTTGAATTTATGATTCGGGGTATACATCATGAGGTTGAAAAGTCAATAAGCTTGACATATAAAGGACATGATGTAGGTAGAGGTAGATTAGATTTTTTAGTTGCAGACTGTTTAGTTGTAGAATTAAAAGCTGTGCAAACCCTAGCCCCCATTCACGAAGCTCAACTTCTCTCCTACCTCAAAATAACCAAGCGCACTTTAGGACTCCTCATCAACTTTAACGTTCCCCTCCTCAAAGACGGCATCAAACGCATAATCCTCTAACTCTTCCCTCCGTGTCCTCTGTGCCTGGAGTGGTTCGTTAATTCCCCCACAACTCCTTTGCAACCCAAACAACATATAAACCGTTTTTAAACGCATAGCCTTCTCTCTCTAACTCTTCCCTCCGTGTCCTCTGTGCCTGGAGCGGTTCGTTAATTCCCCCACAACTCCTTTGCAACCCAAATATCATATAAACCGTTTTTTGTGGATTTTTGCAACTCTTAATCATTTATCCACCCATTTTTGGGCTAGATATTGCTACACTGAATCTCATACAAAATCATAATTGTTGTCGTCTGCACCTTGTGAGAGCATAAGAATCAGCTTTCTGGTGTAATCAAGAAAAGAAAGATAAAAGAGCAAATCAAAACATGGTAGACTCTCTCAAAAAACCAAGCTTTGACGAAATCCGTCCCGGAGTTAAATCCCCTGCGAAGGAAACCCTTTTAACACCAAGATTTTACACGACTGATTTCGATGAAATGGCGCGGATGGATATTTCTGTCAATGAAGACGAATTACAAGCTATTTTGGCAGAATTTCGCGTTGACTACAATCGTCATCACTTTGTTAGAGATGCTCAGTTTGAACAATCATGGGATCACATTGACGGTGAAACTCGTCAACTGTTCATTGAGTTTCTGGAACGTTCTTGTACAGCGGAGTTTTCTGGATTCCTGTTATATAAGGAACTCGGCCGTCGCTTAAAGGATAAAAGCCCTCTTTTGGCTGAGTGCTTTAACTTGATGTCACGGGATGAAGCCCGTCACGCTGGGTTTTTGAACAAAGCTATGTCGGACTTTAATCTTTCTCTAGATTTGGGGTTTTTGACTAAGAGCCGCAGTTATACGTTCTTTAAGCCCAAATTTATCTTCTATGCTACCTATCTTTCTGAAAAGATCGGTTATTGGCGTTATATCACCATTTATCGTCATTTAGAATCCCATCCTGAAGATCGGATCTATCCAATTTTCCGTTTCTTTGAAAACTGGTGTCAAGATGAAAACCGTCATGGGGATTTCTTTGATGCGATCATGAGAGCGCAGCCGCAAATGTTGAATGATTGGAGAGCAAAACTATGGAGTCGCTTTTTCCTGTTGTCAGTATTTGCAACTATGTATCTCAATGATATCCAACGCAAGGATTTTTATGCTTCTTTGGGCTTAGATGCGCGAGAGTATGATATTCATGTAATTAAGAAGACCAATGAAACCGCCGGTAGGGTCTTCCCTGTGATGTTGGATGTTGATAACCCAGCATTTTATGAACGTTTAGATGTTTGCGTCAAAAATAACGAAAAATTGGCGGCAATTTCTAACTCTAATACTCCTAAATTCCTGCAATTCTTCCAAAAACTTCCAATTTATGTGTCCCATGGTTGGCAGTTATTACAATTATATCTGATGAAGCCTATTGATGCGGCTTCGGCTCACGGTCAAGCTCGTTAATTTGAGATTGATTTCCTATAAATGTGGTTTTGTTTTTAACAGAGCCACATTTTTTATTTTTGATTATCTTATTAATTTTGTTTCGCGCAATCTCTTTTAGAGATCCCGCAGGGTAGACGCTAAGGAGCAAAGATGCAAAGGTAAGAAATTATTATGATTATGCACAAAAATTTCAGATATCAATTGCCATTTTTGCTGACGTTTTGTTTATTTACTAACATATCACCGATTCCTGCTGCGGTTGTCTGTCCAAGGAATGTTAAAGAATCAAAAATAGCTGGATTGTTTGATATATTACTTAATATTGTCAATGTTGGTCGAAATGGTCGAAGTGGTCGAAATGGTGAAGATGGTTCAAGCAGTACAAGTCAAACAATATATGCTGATGGTTCACCCTTAAATCTTGACTTATCTGGTAAAGATGGCCAAGATGGAGAAAATGGTGGTTTTGGTTCTCAACCTAGCTGTGGACAATATGGATCACAAGGAGGGAATAATGATGTTTATGCACCCAGTGGTGGTAATGGTGGTCATGGTGGCAATGGTGGCAATGGTGGTCATGGTGGTGATCTCACGGTCTATTATAGCAATTTGGCGGATTTAAAAAAAATTGCCCTTAGGGCTGTTGGTGGTAAAGGTGGCCGGGGTGGCCGGGGTGGACAGGGTACGTTGGGTTGTTCTTGTAGTCAACGAAGTTGGGTGAGAGAAGTCTGTGTAGGAAATCCTGGTACTCCTAATCGTCAATGTACTCAAAAAGTTTATAATTGTTATGATGGGCGTTATGGTAGCTCTGGTGTAAATGGACGTGATGGCAAACCAGGGCGATTGGGAATTTTAAGTATAGTTAATAGGAAAGCAGCTTTAGTAGATGATCAACCAACTGCGGAAATAGCAATTTCTCAATTAGTCAATCAACAATTTAGCCTTTCTAAAAATAAATGGCAAATTCGTCAAGGGGCAAAATCTTTACTGGCGACTGGTTCTATACTTGCTGATGAATATCGGGAGTTTGAACAGCGATTAGAGGGAAGTTTTAAATTAGTTTGGCAAGAGAAACAGCCGATTACCAACTTTGCTAATCCATCGGTAAAACTAACTCTAAATGATAGCAAAGAAATAGATATTTCTTTTCCTGAATATCTCTGGATTGATGGTAATAGCAAAACTACAGGAAGTTTGACGGAGTACAATATCAATCGTGCTATTCTTCAAAAAGATGTGACTAGATTGGCTGTGGCTGAACTTGCTAATTCAAAACAAAATCTTGTTTTAAGAATAGTTGATTTAGCTGGTCACTCTGATGTGATCAATACTAAATTTATCATCAAATATCAGTTCCATGATCATGTTGATGATTATGTTAATCCTGAAACTGTATATGCTGGGGAAATTCCGCCAGAATTGGTCAGCCGCAGCTATAACAATTTTAATCTAGCTTTGGGTAAGTTAAACATCCCCAGCCTCGCTTTAAATCCAGGTATCAATGTTAATATTGAAGTTGTTGCAATTCGTTCTTTAGCCGGACGTTCTACACAGCAAAAAATTCGTTGGCAAGGGGTAATTCGTAAACGGCAAACTGGTAAAATTCGCAAGTTAATAGAAGAATAATAAACTAGGAGAAAAACAAAAATCTACTGAGTATTGAGTTAGATCCCAGTCTTATATAAGAAGTTCGAGATCTAAATCTGTGGTCTTTTTGTTAATAATTATTTATTTCCCCATTTTGCGTTTGAGTTTTTCTAATTCATCTTCGGTTTCCCAACGACGAAATTTATCTTCTAATTCATCAAAATTACTTTGAGAATTACTAGCAGTATTCCAACCATAGTTTTCTAATTTTTGCTGGCTTTGTGCTTTGGTTCTGGCTGTTTGCATTTCTGCTGCTTTATTTTGTACCTCTTGGCGACGTTTTTGAATTTTCCCAAGTAGTTCTTGGGATTGGGTAATGCGTTCTTTTAAGCCTTGCATATGTCCCCACATTTGATTTCCTTCCCGCAATAATGCAGCTTCTCGCTGTTGGGCTGGAGTGATTAAATCTTGTCTACCCGCAGCTTGGGCTTTTTGAATACGGATATGCCATTTTTGAATTTCTTGGGCTGTGGAAAGAATTTCATCTTGCGATCGCTTCTCTTGCAATTGTAACTCAGAAATTAACTTTAATGTGTCTTCTTCCTGTTCCCGTAGTTGTTCTAACAGTGCTTCTAATTCTAAATGAGGGTTATTCCGCAAAAATTCTTCTAGACGACTTTCTAAAAAGCGACTTAAATCATCAAATAAACTCATTGTTAAAGCTCCAATTCTCAAATATATATCTATTTTATCAGCAAATTACAAATTAGTTAAATTGGTGTAGTCCAATATTTAATTCCTTGGATGATTTTTTGTTGTAATCCGAATTTCGGTAAGTCCTCCTCTCTCCAACCTAAATATGTCCAATGGGGAAGATCATTAACTACTGTTTGAAACCAGCCATTTTCATTTAAAATCTGTTTTTGAGCCGGTGTTAATATTTGTAAATCAATTGCTAATCCCCACAAATGTTGTGATGTCCCCGGAGGTGCAACTAAACCAAGAATTTTTGTCTCTTTTCCAGCTTTTACTTGGGTTAATGTTTCTCTATTTGCGTATTTATTCCAAAATCTTAAATTAGTGGCAAAATTACGCAAACAATCCCCAGCATAACCAGATTTTAGAGAAATATTTTCTAAATCTCTGGCTTTATTTAAAGCTGCTGCTGCTCGTTTTTGTAAATAACATTCTTCTGTGCCATTTACTAGATCTATACTGATTTGATCCTGAAAAGATTGGGTTTCTATTTCATTATCTAAAATGACTTTTTCTGGTAATTTAATTCCTGATTGTTGATTAATAAATACTGTTCCATAGGAACGTAGTAAGGTATATTCAAATGTATCAATCTCAGGAACTCTGGGAATTTTATTGGCAATTGTTGTTAAAAACCGCTGTTGATCATCCAATTTCTGATCAGGAATAAATGGGACATTTACAGCTATTTTTTGCTGCTCACAACTTCCATTAAATTTACTTACGCATTCTTTGACAATTTCAGGATTTGATGTTAACTGACTTTGGGAAATTTTGTGAGCAAAGACTAAGGCAACACTGACAAAAATAATTATAGTAACAAATGCTGCTATTTTCAGAATTATTTTCATGAAAATATTACTTTTTTTGAAAATTTCGATTTCATCATATCTTAGATCCTGGAATTATTAAAGAAGTACCGGATCTTTTAACCAGTCGGGAATCTTGTTTTTTATTTTTTGTAACTTTAGATCAAATTCTTGTGTATAATTATTAATTATGGAATTAAGTCTATTTTTTAGTTCATCAATTATAATAAACAAAATTGATACTTAATACATCTCAGTAAAATGATGAATTTAAAAGACTCCCGACTGCAAACTTTAGTTATTTATGCCATACTAGGAGCGATCGCTTTAGTCATGCTCTTTCCCATGTTATGGCTAATTAGCACATCACTGAAGTCACCAACGGAAAATATTTGGCAATCACCACCAGAATTATTACCTAGTCAACCTACCTTAGAAAACTTCTCTCAAGTCTGGCAATCTCTACCTTTTGTTACTTATTTATATAATAGTATCCTAGTATCAGTATTAACAGTCGGTTTAAATTTGTTGTTTTGTTCCTTAGCAGCTTATCCCTTAGCTAGACTATCATTTGTGGGCAGAAACGGAATTTTCATTGCTATTGTGGCCACAATTATGATTCCCTTCCAAATCGTCATGATTCCTTTATATATTCTGACAGTGCAATTAGGTTTGAGAAATAGTTATCTAGGGGTAATTTTTCCTAGTTTAGCCTCTGCCTTTGGTATATTTTTACTACGTCAAGCCCTGATAACTGTACCAAAGGAAATTGAAGAAGCTGCTCGTTTAGATGGTACTTCTGAGTTAGGATTATGGTGGTATGTAATGCTACCCGCTATCCGTCCAGCGCTAATTACTCTGGCTATTTTTGTCTTTATTGGCGCTTGGAGTGACTTTTTATGGCCTTTAATTGTGATTCAGGATGAAAGTTTATACACTTTACCTCTGGGAGTTGCTAAGTTAGCGGGGACTTTTTCTTTAGATTGGCGTTTGGTGGCCGCTGGTTCAGTAATTTCAATTACTCCAGTGTTAGTATTATTTCTGTTCTTGCAAAAATACATTGTCCCTACGGATACTGCTAGTGGTGTTAAGGGTTAATTAATATTCTAAATTAATATTAGAGGGTGTTTTTCAAGTCAATGGCCAATTCTCGTTTACAATTATTAGTTTTAAGCAATGGTCATGGAGAAGATATCATTGCTGTACGGATTATCCAGGCTTTACAAACATTATCTTCCCCACCGGATATTTTTGTTTTACCAATAGTGGGTGAAGGACGCGCTTATCAAAAAATAAACGTTCCCATAATTGGTAAGGTACAGAATATGCCTTCTGGTGGTTTTGTTTATATGGATAGCAAAGAGCTAATGCGTGATGTCAGCGGTGGTTTGATCCAGTTAACCTGGAATCAAATCAAATCTGTACGCCGTTGGGTGAGGCTACAAACAAGCTTAGGGAATCAAAATGCTATTCTAGCTGTGGGGGATATTGTCCCCCTGTTATTCGCAGCTATAAGTGGTGCTAATTACGCTTTTGTGGGGACGGCTAAATCAGAATATTATGTGCGCGATGAAGCGGGTTTATTACCAAGAAAATCAAAATCCGCAAAGTGGGAAAATTTTTCTGGTTCAATTTACCATCCTTGGGAAAGGTGGTTAATGAGTCGCAGCCGTTGTCAGGCTGTGTTTCCTAGAGATTCTCTGACGACGAAGATCTTAAAAAAGTGGTCAATTCCGGCTGTAGATGCAGGAAATCCGATGATGGATGGGTTAGAGACCAATTTTAGCAGCCGGGGGTTTGATCGTGGTAATGCTGAACACAAAGAACAAATTCGTCCTTTGATTGTCACTCTATTGCCCGGTTCTCGCGCCCCGGAGGCTTATAATAATTGGGAAATGATCATGGTTTCTGTATCTGCCTTGGTTGCTAGTTTACAACAACCAGATTCTTTATTCTGTGGCGCTGGGACAATGATTTTTTTGGGGGCGATCGCTCCTGGTTTAGATTGTGGTATTTTATCTCAAAGTTTACATATTCAAGGTTGGCGACTTTGTGATCAATCTCCTTTACAAATTCCTGACCCGGACAGCTTGACTTTTAAACAAAAAAATGCTTATTTGATTTTGACACAAGCAGCCTATAATGAGTGTTTACATTTGGGTGATTTGGCCATAGCTATGGCGGGGACTGCAACGGAACAATTCATTGGTTTAGGAAAACCGGCGATTGCTATTCCTGGTGGTGGTCCCCAATATAACGCCGCTTTTGCAGAAGCCCAAAGTCGGCTGTTAGGAATATCCCTAACCTTAGTCAATCAACCATCACAGGTGTTACCAGCCATTCAGTCTCTACTGAAAAATCCTGATCTTTTGCATGACATTGCTAAAAACGGGTTACAGCGTATGGGACTTGCGGGTGCTGCACAAAGAATTGCAGAATGTTTACAGGAAAGATTGATAATGGGTAATTGACTACTGACTACTGAGTGATTAAGCTACTAAGCCAGAACGCAAAGCCCGAACTGCTGCTTGGGTACGATCATCAGCACAGAGTTTGTTTAAAATATTGCGAACATGAGTTTTTACCGTTCCTACGGTAATATATAGTTTTTCTGCAATTTGTCCATTACTGCAACCACCCACAATCAATTCTAAAATTTCCAGTTCCCGTTGGGTGAGGGGGTAGGTTTCTAAAACTTGTTCATATTCTGTTTCTAAAGCCTCGATTTTTACAGTTTTCGGCTTATCGGATGATTGATTGTCAGCAGAGCTACCCTGACGTACTTTTCTCAATACCACATTAGCGATCGCCGGGTCAATCCAAGAGTTACCACGGAAAGTGACTTGTACCGCTTCCGTAAATTTATTAATACTTGTTTCCTTCATATAATAAGAATCTGCTCCTGCTGCGAAAGCGGCCAAGACAGCATCTTCTGTATTATCCATGGTCAAGATCAGAACTTTTGTCTGTGATTGTCCTGTTTCAGCCTGATAACGTCTAAATTTGCGTGTCAGTTCAATTCCGTCCATATCAGGTAAACCAATATCTATCACTGCCACATCTGGTTTCATCGTTTCTAAAAGTTTTAATCCAACAGTCGCATTAGCCGCCTCACCAATCACTTTAAAGCCGCTATGTGACTGCAATTCAGTTCTGAGTCCCATACGGGTTAAATCATGATCTTCAATTAATAGAATACTAATTTCATTCATTGTTACACCCATGATAATCGGATTGCTTCCCTGTAGCACCAGGAGACAGGAGGTGGAAGGTAAAAAGCTTGTTTCCTGAGATTTTGAACCTTTTTACTAAGTAACTATTTTTGCACAGAAACACTAATCAAAACTATTTCTCAGATCAAAATTTCATTTACAGCAGTTTTCAGGTAAATAAGCCACAGTGGTTGAACCAGTTGAAAGCATCATCTTCTGTAAGATAATTAACTGCAATCGTCATCGCTTCATTGAGGGATTCTAATGTCC
>NZ_JACJPZ010000068.1:0-19837 GCF_014696335.1 Dolichospermum sp. FACHB-1250 | reverse complement strand
ATTACAGCTAACGGTCACGGTTCTAGGCAATCTTGCCGAACCGACAAGTACGGTTTTCCGAATAGGCACGTACCGAGAGAAAAAATACATTTTGGTTTTCAAACTGGCGATATTGCTAAAGCGGTTGTCACCACTGGTAAAAAGATTGGTACTTATGTAGGAAAAGTTGCTATTCGTTCAACTGGTAGTTTCAATATTTCTACTAAAAATGGATTGATTCAAGGAATATCACATAAGTTTTGTAAACGCATTCACGCAAAGGATGGTTATTCGTATGCAGTATAAAAGATTTGTTAATTACTCAACTGTCCTTCTCGCTATTTGTGCTAACGCACAAAATTACTCAAGGGACGTTTCACAATTAACCCTCCATTCCTCCCATCACCAAACTGAGTACAGTTTTGGTGGGGGTCTCCTGGAGGAGGTTTAGATGAATACTATTACATTGACTTGGATTGCTACCCCATTTTTTCTAGGATTCATCATTTTTATCGTTCCCAAACTCAACCGACATTTAACTCTGTGGGGAACTATTGCTTCTGCTGCTTATGGGTTGCAGTTATTTCTCAATCCATCACCCGTGACACTGAATGTACTAGACAGTTTCGGTATTAAATTAGTAGCAGACGAGTTAAGCGCTTACTTTATTCTCACAAATGCTATAGTCACGGCTGCTGTTGCTCTCTACTGCTGGCGCAGTGATAAAACGGCTTTTTTCTATGCTCAGATGATTATTGTCCATGGTAGCCTCAATGCTGCCTTTGTCTGTGCAGATTTCATTAGTTTATATGTGGCTTTAGAGGTAAGTGGTATTGCGGCCTTTTTATTGATTGCTTATCCCCGTAGCGATCGCTCAATTTGGGTAGGTTTACGGTATCTATTTGTAAGTAATACTTCCATGTTGTTTTATCTAGTTGGTGCGGCGCTGGTTTATCAGACACATCATTCCTTTAGTTTTACAGGTTTAAAGGGATCACCACCGGAAGCACTAGCATTAATTTTTCTGGGATTATTAATCAAAGCTGGGATTTTTGTATCCGGTTTATGGTTACCTTTAACTCATTCTGAATCAGAAACACCAGTTTCCGCATTGATGTCAGGAATTGTTGTTAAAGCCAGTGTTTTACCTTTATTGCGTACTGCATTAGTTTCCGAAGAAATTGATATCATAGTCAGAATTTTCGGTGTAGGAACGGCTTTAATGGGTGTATCCTATGCTGTTTTGGAAAAAGATACTAAGCGAATGTTGGCCTTTCACACAATTTCCCAATTAGGCTTTATTCTCGCGGCACCAGTAGTAGGTGGATTTTATGCTCTTACCCATGGATTAGTCAAATCATCTTTATTTTTGATTGCGGGTTCTTTACCCAGTCGCAACTTTAAAGAATTGCAATATAAACCCATTCATACAACAATTTGGATAGCCTTAGTTATCGCTAGTTTATCAATTTCTGGTTTCCCTTTATTATCAGGTTTTGCTGCTAAGAGTTTAAGCATGAAAAATTTAGCATCTTGGCAATTTATAATTATGAATATTGCCGCAGTCGGTACAGCAATATCCTTTGCTAAATTTATTTTTTTACCCCACAGTCGAGAAGGAGAACAGAAAATCAAACCAGGTTTTTGGATATCAATAATATTTTTGATCACTGGTTTAATTGTTGCCAATATTGTCTATCCTCAAGCTTATAATACTGCTGATATTACAAAAGCACTTATAACCATTGCTGTGGGCTGGTTAGCCTATCATGTTATTTTCAAAAAGTTATCAATATCTTTACCTCGTGTATTTGAAGAATTTGAGCATTTGGTTGGTGTCATGAGTCTGACTTTAATTTTGCTATTTTGGATGGCTTTCCCATGATTGGACATCTCATATTAAGATTATCAATTTGGTTTTTACTCACTGCTAACGTGAGTTTAACAAATATTATCATTGGTGTCATTATTGCCTTACTTTTACCACGTGGTAAATCCTCACCAGAAAAATTAAAAGCTTGGTTAAAGGTGATAATTAAAATTATTATTACCATTCCATTGGCTTTTATGGAGGCATTTGAAATTATCCTGCGTCCCCATCATCAAGAAGAAATTATCATAGAGAAAGTCAAACTCAAAAGATCACCTTTATTGATTTTTGTGGATATATTTCTAATTACCTTCACACCCAAAACCATAGTTTTTAAATACCGTGAAGAAGGATGGTATGAGGTCCACCAAATTAAACCCGGCAGGTAACAATTATGAACTTAGAAATAGTCTTAATGGCAATGATTGTAGCTTTACTTATCCCCATTTATGAAGCTGGGAAAAGTGATGATACTTGGCAGAAAATGTTAGCTTTTGGTAGTATTTCCAGTAAAGTAGCAATCATGATTCTTGTAATTTCCGTTTTGCGAGATGATTGGATGATTGGTGTAGTTGCAGCGATTATTCTGAGTGTAGGAAATGCCGGATTAATGTTATTAGCACATATCCTGAGAAGATTGGGTGAAGTATGATCAACTTTCTGAGTTATAGCTGTATAGGTATAGGCATAGTTTTTTGGTTTTGGGGAACTTTTCATTTAGTTAGCAACAGATCAGTATTATTCAAATTACATGGACTTTCTGTTGCTGATACTTTAGGTTCAATGATTATTATCATCGGACTATTATTGAAAATACCCAGTGAATGGCCATTACTTATTCTGGGCATTATTTCCTTAGCAATTTGGAATACTATGCTGGGTTATGTATTAGCATATTGTTCAACACAAGAGGCAAAAAATGAATGATACTTATCTCTATTTGATCATTGCTTTATTACCCTTAACTGCGGGGATGTTAGTAACTCAAACTAACCCCTATCATGCTTTAGTGATTCGTGGGGTACTCGGTGCCATAGCCGCAATGGTAGATGCAGTTTTAGGAGCAGCAGATGTAGCTTTAACAGAAGCATTAATGGGAACAATGCTATCAATTGCTCTCTATGCAATTGCAGTCCGTTCATCTTTAGTTTTGCGTCTTGGTGTCATTGAAAATCAGTCAATAGAAAAAAATCAGGATAGCACTTTGCAACAACTTATCAACGAATTTCGCCAGATTTTTAACAAACATTACTTACGGCTAGAAATTGTTCCCTATAGCAATAACCAAAGTCTACAACAGGCATTAATAGAAAAGGAAATTCATGCTACTTGTGTGCGTTTGGAAGAAAGTCATCAAGGAGAAGAAACCTACCAAACTGCAATTCGAGTGCAACGTATCTATAACATTATAGAAAGTGAACTTTCATTACCAAAAACAATTTTAAAATATTTCCATGTTTGACATTTAGGGGAGCAGCATTTATGAAATTAGTCTACATTTTAGCGGGAATAGCTTTATTTGTGAAAATGCTGATCATGCCTAATTATGAACCGAATTTATCAGATATTTCCATTGTGGAAACAGTAGTTAAAGAAAGTGGTGTTCCCAATGCGGTATCAGGGATTATTTTCAGAAATCGGTTATATGATACAATCTTTGAAGTAATTGTTTTTACTATCGCCATTCTCGGAGCTAATTTTTTACTAGCCAATGACAAACCATCTTGCAGTATTTATCAATTCAAAGATCAACCATCAATAATATTAGCTCGTCTAGGGGCGACAATTGCGGCGTTAGTGGGTATTGAATTAGCAATTAGGGGACATTTGAGTCCTGGAGGCGGTTTTGCAGCTGGTGTGGCTGGTGGTACAGCAATTGGACTCATAGCAATTACTTCATCATATCAGTGGATGCAGGATATTTATCACCGTTGGCACGCTGCTACTTGGGAAAAGGTTTCGGTATTGGTTTTTATTGTTTTAGCAGTCATAACTTTATCGGGGCTAGAATTACCCCACGGTGAGTTAGGGGCCTTATTTAGTGGTGGAATTTTACCGATATTAAACATCCTAGTTGCTGTTAAGGTAGCATTAGGTTCTTGGGCTGTGGTTTTGATTTTTATTCGTTATCGGGGTTTGTTATGAATTGAGGAAAGGTTCAGGAAAGGTAATTGGTAATAAACTCTTACCTGTTACCTAGTTCCCGTCCTCATCACTTTGAGACTTCAGTTTTTTCCCTTTCTTCTGGGACTAATTCAACAACGGTACGCTTGGAAAATCCCCAAGCTAAGATCACACCAATAACAGTTACTACCAGCCATTGTGGTGGGACTAAATCATCATTGATGACTTTTAACAGCAACCGTAAACCCACAAATGCGACAGTAATATAACCCGCGTCTTCTAAATTTTCATATTCATCTAACCAGCGGATAAATAATCCAGCCATGAATCTTAGGGTGAAAATACCAATGGTTGTACCGGTGATTACTAACCATGTTTCTTGAGAAACTGCGATCGCTGTTGTGACACTATCCAAGGAAAAAGCTAAATCTGTCAAGGCAATTACGGGTATAGCTTGCCACAGTGATTTAAACCGTGGACCGTGATGATGATTGGACTCGTCTTCCTGAGAACTAAAGTGTTGAAATACTAACCATAAGAGATAACCAGCACCCAAAAGTTCAAATTGCCAAAATTTTTGTACCCAAGTCGCTGTTAACAGCAGGGTAATTCTTAAAATATAAGCGAATACTAAGCCAATGTTGAGGGCTTGACCTTCTCGTTTTTTGTCTTCTAGTCCTTGGGCGATCGCAGCGAGGGCGATCGCATTATCAGCGGATAGTACCGCTTCTAAAAATACTAAAATCAAGAGAACAATGGAGGCTTCAACGCTGAAGTGAAAGTTTAGGTAATTAAATATTTTGTCTAACATTTTTCACAAGAGGGGGACAATTAAAAATTAATAGGAGATTTTTACTGTAGAACGCACATTGACACTCTAAATTACCTCCTTGTTGTTTACGCAGTATGTTTATTATATATCAGAATGTCAGAGCCGAGAAAATAGTTAGTATTGCTGAGAGGGTGTACTTCACTCAAGCCAAAGGTTTTTATTCCTTGCTTAAAAGACCCTAGGGGACATTGACAATATGCTAAATCAAAACCAAACCCCGCTTATAGAGGCATTAAAAGCTTGTACAACCCGTTCTCATGCACCATTTTACACCCCAGGGCATAAACGCGGCCAGGGTATTTCCCCACTTTTAAGCGATTTATTAGGTAAAGATGTCTTTCATGCTGACTTAACAGAATTGGCAGAATTAGATAATTTATTTACACCCCAAAGCGTAATTTTAGCAGCACAAGAATTAGCAGCAGAGGCTTTTGGGGCTGAGAAAACATGGTTTTTAGTTAATGGTTCTAGCTGCGGAATTGCAGCTGCAATTCTTGCTAATTGTAGAATGGGAGAAAAAATAATTCTCCCGCGCAATGTTCATTCTTCAGTTATTTCTGGATTAATTCTTTCTGGTGCAATTCCTATTTTTATAAATCCTGAATATGATGAATATTTAGATATTACATATAGTATAACACCCGAATTAGTAAAAGCAGCATTAATAGAACATCCAGATACAAAAGCAGTATTGATAGTTTATCCAACTTATAATGGTGTTTGTGGAGATTTAAAGGCGATTTCACACTTAACTAATCAATATAATATTCCTTTAATTGTAGACGAAGCCCATGGCGCACATTTTCATTTTCACCCACAATTACCCACCTCAGCTTTAACCGCAGGTGCAGATTTAACTATACAATCAATTCATAAAACATTGGGGGCAATGACACAGGCATCAATGTTACATATTCAAGGAAATAGAATTGATATTGATAGAATTAATAAAGCCTTACAATTAGTTCAATCTACCAGCCCTAGTTTTATACTTTTAGCTTCTTTAGATGCTGCACGTCATCAAATGGCAATACATGGAAAAAAATTGATGTCTCAAACTTGGGAATTAGCGCAAGAAGCAATAATTAAAATTAATCAAATTCCTGGTTTATCTACTCCTTTAATTAATAGCGAAAAATCACAAAAATTTCTAGATTTAGATCAAACTAGATTAACTGTAAATGTTAGTGAAATAGGATTTACAGGCTTTGCGGCTGAAGAAATTTTAGATAGAAAATTCGATGTTACTCCAGAATTTTCATCTTGGCAAAATCTCACATTTATTATTAGCTTAGGAAACACAAAAGCAGATATTCAAAACCTAATTCAGGGATTAAATAATCTTAGCCATGTCACCCCCTTGACATCTGAGTGTCAACCGTGTAAGAATAGAAACGATGCTATAATAGGTCATGATCTGTCCATTTCTCCCCGTGAGGCCTTTTTTGCTAATAGCGAAGTATTACCTGTAGAGGAAACCCAAGATAGAATTTGTGCAGAAATTATTTGTCCTTATCCTCCAGGAATTCCTGTATTAATGCCGGGGGAAATAATTACAAAATCAGCATTGGCATATTTACAGGAAATTCAAAATATGGGTGGTTTTATTAGTGGTTGTGCCGATGAAACTTTACAAACTCTAAAAGTTGTGAAATAATATACAGCAGTTATCCGTTTATGAAGTACAGATATTAATAATAAAACTCTTGTGGTGCGGGCATACTTCGACCAAGCTCAGTACAAGTCTTGCCCGCACAAGGTGTACCTCACTCAAGCTGAACTTGCTGTAAGATAGTTTTTTTACATCATAACCCCTGCTCTCTTGCGGGGATATTATACTTTACTCAACCAAGAACCGCTATAATACAGAATTGGCTTTTAAAACATTGAACTCAGAAGGATATGTCACCCCACGTTAATGAGACCTGATCTTTATTCTTTATATTTATGCTATAGTTGCAGGTATTTCTTCCTCAATTTCATAACCATGAGTTAGATTTTCCTTAGCTCTATCAATCAAATCTAAACCTTGTTGTACAGTTTCCATTAAACTTAATTTACCCCGTAAGTCAGCAGCACCAGCAAAACCTTTAGCATACCAAGTCATGTGTTTACGCGCTTGACGGACTCCCCTATCTCCCTTGTATTCCCATAAAGCAAAAAGATGTTCTCGCGCACATTCTAAACGTTGAATGGGGTTAGGTGGTGGTAATAATTCTCCTGTTTTTAAGAAATGATCAACTTCACCAACTAAAAAGGGATAACCTAAAGTTCCACGAGAACACATTACCCCATCTGCGCCAGTTTGTTCTAAACATTTTACCGCAGCTTCCACAGAAAAAATATCTCCATTACCAATCACAGGAATTGACAGGACTTCTTTAACTTTAGCTATCCATTCCCACCGCGCATTACCATTATAACCCTGAGCGCGAGTGCGTCCATGGACAGTAATCATTTTTGCTCCTGCGTCTTCCATGCGTTTAGCAAAATCTAAAATAGTAATTTCATGATCATTCCAACCAATACGAGTTTTCACAGTTACAGGAACATCTACCGCTTTCACAACTTCCCGCACAATTGCCTCTGCAATTTCCGGTTGACGTAATAAAGAAGAACCACCACCATTTTTAGTAATTTTATTAACTGGACATCCCATGTTAATATCAACAGTATCTGCACCTTCCGCAACCGCTTTTATTGCTGCCTCCGCTAGAAAATCGGGACGACAATCAAATAATTGAATACTAATAGGTCTTTCTTGAGGATCTACCTCCATAATTTTTGGTAATTGGTTAACATAGTGTAAACCCGTTGCATTGACCATTTCTGTATACATCATAGATTCTGGTGCATAACGACGTACTAAACGACGAAAGACCAAATCCGTCACCCCCGACAATGGAGACTGTAAAACACGGCTTTTAACCGCAAATGATCCAATTTTGAGAGGTGTAGAAAGTCTAGCTTGAAGTTCAGGAGAAAGAGAAATCATGGTTAAAATTAAAAATAGAATCGTTAAGGGAATTGAGGACTAAGGAAAGGTAGTTAATCAAAGGGTAGATGATTAAACCAGTAAATCCTAATGGACATAAAATAAAATGACTATAAAAAACAATCAAAATCAAGATCGTCTTCTTGTTTCTTATCTTCTGTGTGGAGCAGGTTTTTTTGGTATAGGAGGCTTACATCGCTTATATAATGGCAAAATCGGTACTGGTTTATTATGGCTATGTACTGGTGGTTTATTTTATATTGGACAACTTGTTGATTTAGTGATCATACCGAATATGGTTGACGAATATGAGCAAAAATTGCGGTTAAAAGCAGGTGTATCATCTGCGGGTATACCCATGAATGAGCGGATATTTATATCACAAGTTCACCAACCAAATGGTAAACCACTCATTGTCAAACTCATAGAAGCAGCAGAGGCTAATGGTGGTAGTTTAACAGTAACTCAAGGTGTTAAGGCCACAGGAGCTAGTCTTATAGAAGTAGAAACCATGCTCAAAGAAATGCTACAATCAAATCATGTGAGAATAGGCAACAACCCTATTTCTGGAGTTGTGACTTATTACTTTGATGAATTGTAAAGTTGCGAACCGCTATGATTTATCATTTCCGAACTTTTGTACTTCATTAGACTAGGAAATGCTATATATTCTTCTGTTAAATTATCTAAAAATAGGTAACGACTCCATTTCTGAAGTCGTGACTTATGATTACGTTAACTAATTTCTACCTAGCCATTTTTGACCGTTCAAACGATATACTAACCGAGATACTAACAAATCTAGGGTGATTTTCCGCTCGTCAATTAAAAATGATTCTAGGGTACTCGGTTTTTTACCTTCATTACAGGAAAAACCCTTTTTACCTTGAATATTCTCTTCGGGGAAATATACATTAAACTGGCGTTGTCCCCCTTGCCAGGAACCGATAACTTGCCAACATTCTTCCGCTGAGGTAAAACCAATTATGGAATACTTCTGCTTGGCAAAAGTCAGTTTTACATCTGGCACACCTTCTTTAGTAATTGCTGCTTGCAGTGCCGGGAGATAATGTTGCTGCATAAACTCTTCAAAAGGTTTATCTTCCAAAGCTGGGGGTTTTTCCTTTTTGGCAGCTTTGGCGGCGGTTTTTTCGCTTTCTGCTGGAGTTTGTGTGGTTTCTTCTGCCATTGCTCGTTTTGGGGTAGTCAGTTATTTTTATTTTGACATACCAGAGCCATGAATTTGGGAATTTTATTCATTTACTGTTGAAGCAGAGCCTCTGGACTGCATTCCCAGTCGGAGACTGGGAACGAGATAAGGAGATATGACTAAAACTTTATACTTTAAATATTTATATATGCTTCAACCACCCGCAACAGCAGGAACAATACTCACCTCGTCACCATCCTTTAGGGTTGTTTCTGCACCTTCTAAAAAGCGAATATCTTCGCTGTTAACATAGACATTCAAAAACCGTCTGAGTTTGCCTTGATCATCACACAAACGCGATTTAATACCAGGACAGCTTACTTCTAAGGAATCTAATAAGCCAGAAATATTACTAGCACTACATTCTAATACGGACTTATTTTCTGTAAACTGTTGCAAAGCGGTGGGAACTAAAACTGTTACGGCCATTGTTTAAACGTTAATTGTGAGTGAGTAAGCTAAATAGGCGGTTATAAACCGCGACAGGTAAAAACCTGAATTTTTGTTGAGTCCACGGAGGTGGACTTTATTTGTATAACTACGGTTTCTAACCGCTAAAGCTTCTAAACTAGGACTTGTTGCCATTCTAAACGGTCAAGGGTCCGGGATCTTTCTAACGCCCGCTCAAAACTGTCTAGTTTGGCCTCAATTGTCAAAGGTTCGCCAATATAGCCTTGAATTGCTTCCTGGGTTTTCAACCCATTACCAGTGATATAAACTACTGTGGTTTCATCTGGATTGATTTTGCCGGCTTCTACTAATTTTTTCAGAACAGCAATGGTTGTACCCCCTGCGGTTTCTGTAAAGATACCTTCGGTTTCTGCTAATAATTTAATACCTTCGATAATTTCGGCATCATTAACTGATTCAATATTACCGTTGGTTTTTTGAGCTATTTCTACAGCATATACCCCATCTGCGGGGTTGCCAATAGCGATTGATTTAGCAATTGTATTCGGTTTAACTGGTTTAATAAAGTCTTTACCTTCTTTAAAGGCTGTCGCAATGGGAGAACAACCTTCTGCTTGAGCGCCACTGAACCGGACAGCTTTATTTTCTACTAAACCAACTTCTACAAATTCTTGGAAACCTTTATAAATTTTAGTAAATAGAGAACCGGAAGCCAATGGTGCAACTATATGATCTGGTAATTCCCAACCTAGTTGTTCTGCAACTTCAAAGCCCAAGGTTTTAGAGCCTTCAGAATAGTAAGGACGGAGGTTAATATTCACAAAACCCCAACCATGGGTATTCGCAACTTCTGAACAAAGGCGATTAACTTGATCATAATTGCCTTTGACTGCCATTAGGGTAGGACTATAAATTAAACTACCGATAATTTTACCAGCCTCTAAGTCAGAAGGAATGAATACACAACAATCTAAACCGGCATGAGCGGCGATCGCTGCGGTAGAATTTGCTAAGTTACCTGTACTAGCACAAGAAACAGTTGTAAAACCTAATTCTCTCGCTCTACTGAGGGCAACGGATACCACCCGATCCTTAAAACTCAGGGTGGGCATATTCACGGCATCATTTTTAATATAAAGCTTATTTAGACCCAGGCGACGGGCAAGACGGTGAGAACGCACCAAGGGAGTCATCCCTGTACCGACATCTATATAATTATCTGTAGCAACGGGCAAAAAGTGACGGTAGCGCCAAATTGAGTTGGGACCTGCTTCAATAGTTTCTCGACTAACTAAGCTTTTAAGAACATTGTAATCATATTTGACTTCTAGTGGACCAAAACACAATTCACATACATGAGTAGCTTTAAGCTCGTATTCTGCGCCACATTCTTTACACTTCAATGCTTTGAGTATGGAAGTGTTTGCTTGGTTGAGGTTTGTAATCGCCTGAGTCATAATTTACCTTTCCCTGGATATCCGTCAACTTTGAAATCATAGTAGCACGAGACAAAATCACCGTCAAACATACCCGACAAAAATTATCGGGTTTGGTTACTCAACCGCAGCAATTACCAAAAAAATCACCAAAGTAGGGGTAATTCATGAATTACCCTTAGGAAAGAATCAGGTTTAGGGGTATGCACTTTAGTCAGATATTGTTAGTAACAGGTTATCTAGTTCCCCTGCTTGGGGTTTTATGCCAACCAACAGGTAACTTGCTGTGTGTAAACAGTTTGGACTACAGAATTTAGTATAAAATACTAGCAGATAAAAGCCAGTAATGGCGGGTAAATACTGATTTATAGATTTTTGGTGAAAAAATACTAAAAATCATTTACATCCTGGAATTAATGCCATATATTATTTATCAATACAATCTAAAAACCAAATAAATCCTAGCAGTCAAAGGGCTTGAGTGCTAATGTCTGAGGTAATCTTGAAACTGATGTAGTTGGCAGAAATTCTACTTTTTCTAGATGAAGTTAGCGGACTTTTCCGCAATAGTTTTTGCCAAAAACAGAGGTTTATCGGCAATTGATAACTTTGGAGGACGAGAATGATTAAATACAGTTTCAATTTGATAGGGGTATCTCCTGTTTGGCATTTTTTTAATCACCAACAACAGAGTTTAGTAAAACCACAACATCAAGGGATAGAATATCTAGGAACTCATACTTGTACTTTAGATGCGTTCCTGGAATCTATAGAACCAATTCCTGTAAAATGGGGTTGGAATTTAGATCAAGTAGTAGATACGGTAATTGAGTTTTGGATGAATAATGCTGAGAGTATTAACTATTGGAAATCTCGTTTACAAGATGCCGGACATGATAGTTTACTCGTAGCTAGAGTAGCAGATATGAACTATTTGCCTGGGGAATTGGAATCACTACTAGAGAAAAATTTGTAACTCTTAATTACTACCAATAGAATAGCAGGAAACAGGGAACAGAGTATTTTTTTGTTTACCTGGCAACTGCTATGTCATTTTCTAATGCTTTGAGAATTTTTAAATACAATTCTTCTACTTTTTGCGCTGCTAATTTACCACTAGCAGCATAGTGATCTAACCCGGGAGAACCATTTACTTCAATTAGCGTATAATCTGTCATTGGCATAGTAATATCATGGGTAAGTATATCTATTCCTGCTAATCTTAATCCTATATCTTTAGTAATATTAATTGCTAATTTTTGAAAGTCTGGATGAATAGTTTCCGAAAAATCTACAGCCTCACCTCCACTAGATAAATTAGCATTATCTAAAAGATAAACAATCTGATCATTAGGAATCACGCTATCCCAATTAAGATTTTGCGTTTTTAATTTTTTATCAATGCGGAAATCATCAACTTTAATACCGTTTTTTCTGCCGAGGCTAATAAATTTTTCCTGCTTTTGTTGTAGCAACTCTAAAACATTAGATATACCATTACCGACAACAAATAAGGGAATCCTTTGATAGGCAACAATCACTTCATTATCTAAAACAACAATTCTATAGTCATTACCAATATAAAATTTTTCTACAATCAATCCTGATTTAATTTGGAATATTTTATCAGCTACATCATAATATTCTGTCTGATTATATACTTTAGTAACTAATATTCCCTGACTAAGATTGAGAGGTTTAACAATTACAGGAAATCCCATGGACTCTGCATAATTAAATCCATCATCAATATTTCTGAGATTTGCTAATTTAGCGCATAATTTATCATTAAAAAAAGTTTTTCCCTCTGTAACTTTATATCCAAACTGCTTCAGAAAAAAATTACTATATGCTTTATCTTTAACTAACTCAGCTGCCCCAAAACCATTAATATCTAATTTGCTATGACTAAAAACTGACTTTTTGCCGTTTTTAAATGTAATATGTCCGACTAATTCATATTCTGGTTCAACTAAAACTATAGCCCCTATTTCCAATGCTACTTTTTTGATAATTGATGTAATTGACATTTTTATTTTTCCAGACTATCTCAGATTATACGGAAAAAGTATAGCAACATTCGTAAATATTTGACAATCTAAAATCTCAAATAGTTGAAAATTGGTATAGCTTATAACCATGCAATCAATACTTATGGAAGTTTAAATACTAATTAAATCAGTATTTACTTCTTAGCAGCAAATAAAAGTAAATTTTGTTAAAAAATAAGTTGTTGCATCACGTATTGACAATTTTGAAAATATGTAATACCAAGGTGGCATCATCAATAAAAAGCGATGGTACATTCTTGGTTAAGACACAAAGTAACGCCCTTCACTCAAGTTCATACGCATAAAATAATCATGCCACAAAATACGGATTACAAAAACACCACTTCAGAACATCAAGCCATAGCTTACAGAAAAAGGCTGAATGGCTGGGCTATAGCCCGTGTCGTTACCGAACAGGAAAAAGTAATTGTTGCCAGATTCCGTAGTCGTTCAGATGCAGAAGGTTATATTCAGCACATACGCCAGTTAATTCTTGATGCTGATTTTGAGCTTTTCTTTGATTGTCAACGTGAAGAAGCTGTAATATAAATTCACTCAGTCCAGAGGTAAGAGGAACAGGTTTTCTTTTGGATTTTGAATTGTTTTGTCCTCTTATACCTTCAAGTGCCAATTTATGGGTCAGTTAGCAGCCCATTGTGTTTGAGTAAAGCCTTGGTACTGGGTTCTCGTCCCCGGAAGGTTTTAAAGACATCCATGGGATGCTGACTGCCACCTAATGCTAAAATTGTATCTCGATAGCGTCTACCAATATCATGAATTGCGGCCTCATCTTCCAAACCCGCTTCTTCAAAAGCAGCAAAAGCATCAGCACTAAGCACCTCAGCCCACTTATAGCTATAGTAACCCGCTGCATAACCACCTTCAAAAATATGACCGAAGGCACACAAAAACCCATCCTCTGGTAATGGTGGTAACACAGTTGTCAACTTAGCAATCCGATGTTGCACATCTGTGACAGTTTCTTGACCCTGGGGACAATAGCGGTGATGTAATTCCAAATCCACACTGCTGAAATATATCTGTCGCAACATAGCTGAACCACTCATGTAATTACGTGCCGCCAACAACTTTTGGTAATAATGTTCTGGTAATGGTTCACCTGTTTGATAATGTTTGGCCATACCCAATAAGGTCTGGCGGTCATAACACCAATTTTCCATAAATTGGCTTGGTAATTCTACTGCATCCCATTCAACATTATTAATACCTGCTGCCCCCAGATAATTTACCTTAGTCAGCATATGATGTAAACCATGTCCAAATTCATGAAATAATGTCTCAACTTCATCAAAAGCCATTAAACTAGGATTACCATCCACAGGGGGAGTTTGGTTACAAATCAAATAAGCGACAGGGAGACGGATAGTAGTTACAGCATTCTCTTTGATTTGTTTGCGGTGAATACAAGCATCCATCCAAGCACCACCACGTTTTTCAGCGGGACGACTGTAAGCATCTAAGTAAAAATAGGCAATGGTTTCACCATATTGATCAGCAATTTGGAAATAACGGACATCCTCATGCCATACTGGTGCTTGGCCGTCAGCAGAAGTTACCGTGACACCAAAAAGCCTTTTTACCAGCCCAAATAAACCATCTAGGACTTGAGGGAGGGGAAAATAGGGGCGTAACTCTTCAGCCGTAAAGGCAAATTTTTCCTCCTGTTGACGTTCAGCCCAAAAACTAATATCCCAGTGTTGCAAATTTTCTGCTTCTGCTGCTTTTTTATTCTTTGCAAAAGCTTTAAGTTTATCTAAATCTTTAACAGCAGCATTATAACTAGCTTGACGGAGTTCTTCTAAAAGTTTTTCTACGGAGGGAACATCCTGAGCCATTTTACTAGCCAAACTGAGTTCAGCAAAGGTTTCAAAGCCAATTAATTGAGCTAGTTCCTTTCTTAACTCTAAAATGCGGGTAATTAAGGGGTTATTATCTAATTCTCCAGAAGATGCTCGGGTAATATAAGCCTTATAGACTTTTTCCCGCAAATCCCGTCTGGTACTATGCTGCATAAAGGGGAAATAACTGGGAAAATCTAAAGTAATATGCCAAGGGCCATGTTCTGGTGTGCCATTTTCCTCTCCAGCAGCACGAGCAGCTTGGGCTGCAAGACTTAACAAGCTGCTTGGTAAGCCGTCAATGTCATCCAAGGTGGTGAGGATTAAAATAAAGCCTTTAGTGGCATCTAGGATATGATTAGCAAACCTAGTGGCTAGTTCTGCTAATTCCATCTGAATAGCATTAAAACGCTCTCTGTCTTCACCTTCTAAGCCGACACCTGACAATTCTGCATCCCGAATAGCCGCTTTGATAATTCTCTGTTGGGCTAAATCTAAAGTTTCCCAGGTATGACTATTACGAATTGCTTTGAAAGCATTATAAATAGGTTTACTTTGACCCAGGATATTTATAAACTGAACTACTTGTGGCTGTACCTTTTCATAAGCACTACGTAGTTCTGGACTATTTTTAACACCCATTAAATGATTGAGTATTCCCCAACTCCAATTTAGTCTTTCTGTCAATTTTTCTAAAGGTTCTATTAAACCAGTCCAAGTAGGCTGTATATTTGCCTCTAGGATAGTTAACTGCTTTTCAAGTTCTGCTAACAGGTAAGAAAAAGCTGGTTCGACTTGCTCCGGTTTAATATCCGCAAATGCGGGTAAACCAGAGCTTTGAAGTAAAGGATTTTGAGAAATAGTAGCAGTTGCACGCATGGTAGTGAATTAATAGCCGAGGAGTTAAATGGGGACAAAAATTGATTTTTCTTGCTTTATATGCTGACTTAGCAAGCATAAAAGTCAGCCTTTTTAGGAATAAGCCCAAATGGATACGCATGACTTTTACCGCGCTATTTTTGGCTTGAAAACATCTTCCAGGTAATCTATGTGATATAATGAACACAAGTCAAAAACGTGACGATAAACTTTCCCTTTACTAAAATTGCAAAACCAACATTGTAGCAATTTTTTTGCAAGTAATTACTTTTATTTTCTCTAATTCTGTAGTCATAATTCACCATAATCAATTTGCATCTTGAGTACATAATATGCGATATCTGAGCAAAAAAAATCTCATAAAGCTTGCTACGTATAAGAAATCAGCTATATGTTTGAATATTATCGCAAAATATTCTCTCTTTTACCTGTTAAGAGTTCCCTGTTCCCTTTTACTGAATGGTAATTTACCATAATAAGTACCGAAGAGCCATCAATTTTAACGAGTGAATAAAGTTATGAAATTTTTGCTTTCTGTTTTACTAACACCTGCAATAGTATTATTGAGTTCTAGTCATGTATTAGCAGCAATTAGAACTCAAACAATCGAATATAAGCAAGGGAATACTTTATTAGAAGGATATCTTGCTTATGATGATGTCGTTAAAGTTAAGCGTCCTGGTGTGTTAGTGGTTCATGAATGGAATGGTTTACAGTCTTACATAAAAAAACGGACTCAACAGTTAGCTAAATTAGGATATGTAGCTTTTGCAGTAGATATTTATGGTAAAGGAATTAGACCAAAAAACCCAGAAGAATCAGCTAAACAAGCAAATATTTATCGTCAAGATCGCAAATTACTCCGCGCAAGAGCAAAAGCTGGGTTACAGGTTCTACAAAAGTATCCTTTAACAGATTCTCAACGTATTGCTGCTATTGGTTATTGCTTTGGTGGTGGTACAGTATTGGAATTAGCTCGAAGTGGTGTTAATATTGCGGGTGTAGTTAGTTTTCATGGTAATCTTGACACTCCCGATATTAATGATGTTAAAAATATCAAAGCTAAAGTATTAGTATTACATGGTGCTGATGATCCTTTTGTTCCAGAACAGCAAGTACAAGCTTTTGAAAAAGAAATGCGTCTAGGTAATGTTAACTGGCAGTTAATATTCTATGGTGGTGCGCTTCATTCTTTCACTAACCCAGAAGCCCAGAATAATCCCAAAGGTGCTATTTATAATGCAATTGCAGATCAGCGTTCTTGGCAAGCAATGAAGCAGTTTTTTGTAGAAATATTTGCTAAATAGCTAAATAATATAACAATAGTCAGAAAATATTTCCCTATTCCCTATTCCCTTAAAATCATGTCTAACCTACCACCCTTGAATACAGAAACAATTTGGGCAATCATTAATGATACAATTAATGATGCTACCGTAAACCAATTAGTATGGTATTACTTAGGTTATCGCTATGATACCACAACAGAAACCTATGATCATAGTCAAGTAGAGACGACATGGAGAGACGAATATCCCCAACCACCGGATTTTATAGATTCTCGGCCAGCAATTATGAAATTAACTCGTTCTATTCCTCCTGAAAATAAACAGCTACTTAAAGAAAAATTAGGTTTTAAAGGTTACAAAATTGGTGAATTTGGTCCGCGACAAACTCGCAGAGCCACCTCCGCAAATTGGTTATTAAGTTATATGTTAATCACCAGTGGGAAAATTGAGTAAAATTACTAAACAGCGTCTACCTTGAAAACCAATTTCTTGGTAATAATCTATACATAATTATCAAGCTTATAAATGTATCTATCTTCATCTGCGTTTATCTACGTTTATCTGTGGTTAATTACTTCTGATTTCGGTTTAGGTATTGAATTATCTTTTTGCAGCTAATGTTATGGAAATAACACAGACTTATATTGTATTTTTGAAAAAAGCTGTGTATATTAATATATATCAACCCTTGCACATAATAATCCTACCTGAATTTGTGCAACTTGTTTTTTGTTAACTAACTAATTTAGACTTAAAGAGAATAAAAAACAGTGTCACATAAGTTTTAGGATTGCTAACGTATAACACAAATCAAGAGATTTCTGCTATGATCCACAAATTAATTAACACTAACATTAAGAGTTCTCATGTTTTGCTAACTCCTAATGAAGTCAAAGAAAAATTACCTTTAACTAAAACCGCTGAAAATACAATTTTAAAATTCAGACAAGAAATAGAACATATTCTAGATTTCCAAGATAGACGAAAATTCATTGTTGTTGGTCCTTGTTCAATTCATGATCCTAAAGCAGCCATAGAATATGGGGAAAAATTACTAGATTTAGCGAAAAAAGTTGAGGATAAACTGCTATTAATTATGCGAGTTTATTTTGAAAAACCGAGAACTACCGTAGGTTGGAAAGGACTAATTAATGATCCGGAAATGGATGATTCTTTCAATGTAGAAAAGGGGATATTAATTGCTAGAAGTTTATTGTTAAAGTTGACAGAGTTAGGATTACCAACTGCCACGGAAGCACTTGATCCGATTATTCCTCAATATATCAGTGAATTGGTATCTTGGTCTGCAATTGGCGCGAGAACAACTGAATCACAAACACATCGAGAAATGGCTAGTGGTTTATCTATGCCGGTGGGTTTTAAAAATGGTACTGACGGGAATATTCAAGTAGCTGTAAATGCACTCAAATCAGCAAGAACGCCCCATAATTTTCTAGGTATTAATCAAAAGGGACAAGTGAGTGTATTTCAAACTAGGGGAAATGCTCATGGCCATGTAATTTTGCGTGGTGGAACTCAGCCTAATTTTGATGCAGAGAACATTAAATTAGTGGAAGAACAATTAAAAGCTGCTAAATTATCACCAAGAATAGTTGTTGATTGTAGTCATGGTAATACTAATAAAGATTACAGGTTACAATCGATGGTGTTTGAAAATATTATTCAGCAAATATTAGATGGTAATAGTTCCATTGTGGGAATGATGCTAGAATCGAATTTGTATGAAGGTAGTCAACCGATTACAGGAAATCGTGAAGATTTAAAATATGGTGTTTCCGTAACTGATAAATGTATTAATTGGGAAGAAACAGAAAGAATTATTTTGGCTGCTCACGCCAAATTGACTTAAATCTACAGCGGTTTTCATGTATTTATACCACAGATGAATGGAATAAATCTATTACCAATAGACATCTGGTGAGAATCAAATGTGGCTAACCTGAAACTATTATAGGGATAATTCATCAATTGTCCCTAGATTTTTTCTCACGCCATGTCTAGTAGTAGTACAAAATAAATTTCATATTCTAACAATAATGTTTACTGATAAATAAACAATAACGATTGTCATCTGTTAGTTTATAAGATAGTTTGTCGGCAATGGAGGACATTATTTGCAATCCCCGTCCTCGTTCTTGATCATTATCCTCTAATGCTGAAGTTATTTGCAATTGCTTTTCTAACTCAAAAGGTTCTCCCCAAGACCATATCCGAATTTCTATATCTTCTTCGAGTCTAATAACTTCTAATTCAATCGGAGTTTCTCTGGGCAATTTTTTGTGGGCGTGTTCTACAATATTAATAAATCCTTCTACTAGTAGTGTTTGTAATTCCCACCAAATTGTTTGATTATTAAATGGGGGCTGGTTGATTTGCTCCAGCCAGGATAAAACTTCACTTGTAGCATTAATATCTGTATCGGTTTTTAGGTAGATTTTATGATTCATTGGTCAATCTATAGAATATTTGACTATGAGTGTATTTTCAAAATGTGAAAAATGTAAATCCTTAGACAAGATTTAATGTAGAGTAATTAATAAGTAATTATTCAAACTGTTTAATGGTCAAAATGTTTAAAATCCTCGTCATTGATGATGATCCTATCTTACGAATGGTTTTGAAAAAAACGCTGAAAACCCAGGGCTATGATGTTACCATAGCGGCTAATGGCGAAGAGGGAATAATAGAAGCCAAAAAATTATGTCCCGCTCTCATTATCTGTGATTGGGTAATGTCTGGAATAGATGGTTTACAAGTGTGTCGTCAGATTACAGCGATTTTCATGTAGTTAAGCCAGAAAATGAGGTAAACTAGAATAAATATATTGTTAAATTATATGCCAACACCTTATTCAATAGATTTGCGTAGTCGCGTGATTATG
>NZ_JACJPZ010000067.1:0-20415 GCF_014696335.1 Dolichospermum sp. FACHB-1250 | reverse complement strand
GATTTACTGTTTCTCAAATGCCTTTTTTCACTTTATATGTTTGTTTTGATGCTCTCTTTAATTTTTTCTCTACGTAATTTACCTCTGTGACAGTTTGGGGTGCGGAATGTGGGTTAAAAGACGCTCTCACTGGGTTAGTTGATGCAGAACCAGAATATATGTCTTATTCAGAAAATCGTTTAAAGTATTTGAAATTATTAAAAGCTGGACAAAACTGGAGATATTTACCAGAAGAGTTAAAAAAAGAAGCAATGGGAGGTGCTTACAATTCTGGAGGTGGAAAAGTTGGTTTTTATAGAAGACTATTCTGGGATAAACCTTCACCAACAATTACTACAAGTCCCCATCAAAAAGCTACAGATATGTGCCATCCTGTAGAATTACGTTGTTTAACTGTGCGGGAGTCTGCAAGGATTCAAACATTTCCAGATGATTGGATTTTTTATGGTTCTGTAAGTTCTAAATATAAACAAATTGGTAATGCAGTTCCTGTATTACTTGCGAAGGAAATTGGTAGTTATCTCTTTAACTTAATTCATGGAAACAAATCGAAGGGTAAAGAGATAGCTGAACAATTATCACTTTTTTATTTATAGAAAAGTGTCTATTTTGTAGCCAATTCAGCAAAAGATTTATCAATTTTCTGTAACATATCTCGTATATGATTTTCAACTAGATCATAATCCATACAAATCATATTCCAAAGTTTTGGGGTTTGGAGGTGCGATCGCGCGCATGAGAAACAACAAGCCAAATTTGTGTGGTGGAAGCAGTGTCCTAATTAACCTGGCTACAGCTATAATTACATGACATACATCATAATCCCCTCCTCGCAAGCGGGGAGGGGGTTGAGGGTGGGGTTCTTGTATCTCACTGAATGGAGAATCCCTATACCAATTACCAATCACCAATTACCAAATTAAGTCAACGCTTCTGCACCACCGACAACTTCCAGTAGTTCCTGGGTAATTGCGGCTTGACGAGCTTTGTTGTAAGACAAAGATAGAGTTTTAATCAACTCACCCGCGTTATCACTAGCGTTACTCATCGCTGTCATCCGTGCTGCTAGTTCACTAGCCGCTGATTCTTGTAATGCCCGTAATAACTGATTGCTCAGATATAACGGCAACAAAGAATCCAGGATTTGCACTGGATCTTGTTCAAAAATCATATCGCGGGGTAAGGGTGCAACTGTACTAGTTACCTTTTCCCGTTCTACTTGGAATTGACCACCACGGGTAGTTAAACGGAAAATTTCATCATCCGCTGCTTCTAAACCCTGGGTATCCAAAGGGAGAAGGGTTTGGACTACAGGACGAGAACTAACCAAGGAGACAAATTTTGTATAAACTAGCTCAATCCGGTCTACTTTTTCAGAAAGGAATAGAGAAAGCAGTTCATCAGCGATATTGGTCGCTTCGGCGGCGGTAGGAATTTGTTCTAAACCGCTGTAGGTAGCATCAATAGGCTGATTCCGGCGTTGAAAGTATTGGGTAGCCTTACGTCCGACTAATACATAAGTATAGTCTATACCTTCAGCTTGAAGTTCTTTGGCACGGTTCTCAGCGCGACGGATGACGTTACTGTTGTAACCACCACATAAACCGCGATCGCCCGTAATTACTAACAAGCCGACTGATTTAACTTCGCGTTTTTTCAGTAGGGGTAAGTCCACATCTTCAAAACGCAGTCTGGTTTGTAAGCCAAATAATACTTGTGCTAAACGGTCAGCAAAGGGACGGGTAGCAATTACCTGTTCTTGAGCGCGACGAACCCTGGCCGCTGCAACAAGCCGCATAGCTTCCGTGATTTTCTTGGTGTTTTTGACCGACTGAATGCGATCACGTATTGATTTGAGATTAGCCATAATCCGATTTTAGATTTTAGATTTTAGATTTTAGATTCGGAATTTCGGATTTTAGATGAGACTCATCTGCAAAAAACATCAAATCCCTGTATTCTATGGGCTGATATTTAATTTCGGGACGAGTCTATTTAATCCAAAATCCAAAATCCAAAATCCAAAATTTTTACGCTGCTGCTTGGAAGGTCTTTTTGAACTCGGTTAGCGCTGCTTTCAAAGCAGTTTCTTCTGCATCACCGAGAACTTTTGTTCCTTGTACGCCTTGGTAATAAGCGGTATTAACATTCTTCAGGTAATCACGTAAACCTCTAACAAAGGTAGTTACTTGATTAACTGCAATGTCATCTAAATAACCATTAATACCAGCGTAAAGAACTGCTACTTGTTCAGCGACGGAAAGAGGGTCGTTTTGAGGCTGTTTTAACAATTCCCGTAAACGCGCACCACGAGCCAACTGATCTTGAGTAGCTTTATCTAAATCAGAAGCGAATTGAGCGAAAGCTTGTAAGTCATCAAACTGAGCCAATTCCAGTTTAATTTTCCCAGCAACTTTTTTCATGGCTTTGGTTTGAGCCGCAGAACCTACGCGGGATACAGAGATACCGGGGTTAACAGCGGGACGGATACCAGAGTTAAACAAGTCAGAAGACAAGAAAATCTGACCGTCAGTAATAGAAATTACGTTGGTAGGAATATATGCGGATACGTCACCAGCTTGGGTTTCGATAATTGGTAAAGCAGTCATACTACCTTTACCCAATTCGTCGCTCAATTTAGCAGCGCGTTCTAATAAGCGGGAGTGGATGTAGAATACATCTCCAGGATATGCTTCCCGACCGGGTGGACGACGCAACAGCAAGGACATTTGACGGTAAGCCTGTGCTTGCTTAGAAAGGTCATCGTAAATAATTAAGGTTGCTTTGCCTTTGTACATGAAATACTCAGCGATACTAGCACCGGTGTAGGGAGCTAAGTATTGTAAAGTAGCTGGGTCACTGGCGTTAGCAGCTACAACTACGGTGTAGTCCATAGCGCCTTTTTCTTGTAAGGTTTGGACTACGTTAGCAACGGTGGAAGCTTTTTGACCGACAGCTACGTAAACGCAAACAACATCTTCACCCTTTTGGTTAATGATGGTATCAATAGCGATCGCTGTTTTCCCGGTTTGTCGGTCACCAATGATTAATTCCCGTTGACCACGGCCGACGGGAATCATGGAATCAATAGCGGTGATCCCTGTTTGCATCGGTTCATGGACGGAGCGACGAGCGATAATACCAGGGGCGGGGGATTCAATTAACCGACTTTCGGTGGTTTTGAGATCACCTTTACCATCAATGGGACGACCTAAAGCATCTACAACCCGACCAATTAAAGCTTCACCCACAGCTACTTGGGCGATTTTACCGGTAGCGGTGACGGAGCTACCTTCTTGAATGTCCCGACCTTGACCCATCAATACCGCACCGACGTTATCTTCTTCTAAGTTTTGGGCGATACCAATGGTGCCATCTTCAAATTCTAGGAGTTCCCCAGCCATAGCTTTTTCTAAGCCATAAATCCGGGCAATCCCGTCACCAACTTGTAACACTGTACCAACGTTAGCAACTTTAACCTCTTGGTCGTATTGCTCGATTTGTTGTTGGATAATGCTGCTGATTTCGTCTGGTCTAATGGAAATGCTCATTTGTCGTGCTAATTAGTTTCACAAAGAAGTTAATGATAATTGGTGATTGGTGATTGGTGATGGGGGAAAATTTTACCCATTACCCATTACCTATTACCTATTACCCATTTAGTTACTGCTTAAACGCAAAGAGAGACGACGTAGTTGACCACGCAAACTAGCGTCAATCACTTGAGAACCAACTTTGATAATTACACCACCAATTAAGTCACTGTCTATTTTGGTAGCTAATTCTACTTTTGCAGCTTTGGTAAGCGTAATTACCTTTTCTGTAATTGCTTGCTGTTGGCTTTCTGTCAGAGGAACAGCAGAAGTAATTTCCGCCAATACAGTTTGATTTAACTGGCGTAATAGCACTAGATACTGCTGTAAAATTGGTTCACTGAAGGCAATGCGTCTTCTGTCAACTAACAGCAGTAAAAAATTACGCAGGTATGGGCTTACACCTTCCCCAAGTAATTGTTTGAGCAGATTTTTTTTGTTCTCTGGTTTCACAAAGGGATTAGCCAAAAAGTTATTCAGTTCTTGGCTACCTGTTAATAAACCCAGAAAAGTTCTGGCATCTGTCCCAATTTCTTCTGTTGAGTTTTGAGACTGAGCAATGGACAATAGTGCCTGTGCATAAGGCTGGGATATTTCAGCTGCTGCTGCATTACTTTTCATATCTCGCCTCCCAGTTGTGCGATGCTACGAGCAATTAAAGCCTGTTGAGCATCGTCGCTAATACCAGCTTTGAGTTGTCCTTCAACTTTTTGTAGTGCTTGTAAGACTACTTTTTGTCTTAGTTGAGTTATCACTCTTTCTAGTTCAGAATTCAAATCAGCCGCTCCTGCTTCTTGCATCCGTTGAATATCTACAGCGGATTGGGCTAAAATTGCATCTTTAGCCGTCTGGGCGTTTAATTCGGCTGTTTGTTTGATTCTTTGAGCTTCTCCTTGAGCAAGTTCCAGCTTTTGCTGTGCCTCTTTCAATTTGGCTGCGGTTTCTGCTACCTTCTGCTCTGCACTCTTAATTGCTGATTCAATATTTTCTCGGCGAGATTTTAAGGTACTACCCAAAACCTTGCTGCCAAATACAACCAACACAGTAATAATAATAGCCAGGTTAATCAGGTTAGTATCTAAAATATTGGTATTTAGACTAAACCCACTTTCTCCCTTGCTTAGTGCCAATTCACCTCCGACGGCGCTGGCTTCCGTCATCAACAGTAAAAAAGTCCCCATGATTCTTTATCCACTAACTGCGCTGCCAATTTTCCAAATTTTTTGTCAGTCGTCCGTTGTCAGTCGTCATTTGTTAGTTGTTTTCAATACCAATAACTAATGACTACTAATCACCCATGACCAATGACCGTTTTCACAAGTTAGCGTTGACTTACTAAATCAGCACCTAACAGCTTCTCTAGGATTTGGCGACTGAGAGCATCTACTTGTGTTTCCAAGGCAGCTAGAGCCTGTTGTTTTTGCTGCTCAATTTCACTGGCTGCTTTTTCTCGCTGTACCTGGGCTTCTTGTTGCGCTGCGGCGATGTTTTGAGCAGCGATTTTTTGGGCTTCGGCTTGGGCTTGAGCAACAATTGCTTGAGCTTGTCTTCTGCTGTGAGCAAGCTCTTGTTCGTATTGCTGGGCTAATGCTTGGGCTTTTGATAAGCGTTCTTGGGCTTCTAAATTATTGGTACGGATATATTCATTCCGGCCATCAATCGCATTACCCAAGGGCTTGTAAAGAGTTGCGTTCAATATCAGGGCTAATACTAGAAACTGGATTGCCATTAAGGGCAGAGTAGCATCTAGATCAAACAGTCCCCCTTCCTTGGCAACTTCTTCCACGGCCAATAAGGTGATCCAGTGTGTCATGATTGCTTATTCCTATCTACATTAATGTTAATGCTGAGTTCTGATAGCTTACGTGGACTAGTCATTTCATCAGTTATGAGTATAAATTCATAACTTTCTGTTCAGACATGATTGCTCACGCCCGCAGTCAGAACTCAGTTGTGATTATGCGAAGGGGTTAGCAAACAGTAGCACTAGAGCAACTACTAGACCGTAGATGGTTAAAGCTTCCATGAACGCCAAACTTAATAGCAATGTACCGCGAATTTTGCCTTCAGCTTCTGGTTGACGAGCAATACCTTCTACAGCTTGTCCTGCTGCATTACCTTGACCAATACCGGGGCCGATTGCAGCTAAACCTACAGCTAGAGCAGCGGCGATAACGGAAGCAGCAGCAACTAATGAATCCATGATATTCTTTCCTTACTTTTAGAGATACGGTTGGGTGTTGTATTTGTCAGTGGTAAGTGGTCAGTTGTCAGTTGTCAGTTTTTAGATGATTAATTTCTGTCACCTGTTAACCGTCACCTGTTTCCTGTTGCCGCTAATGGCTGACTGTTTTCATCTGAGGGGGTTTAGTGTTCTCCCTCATGCTCTTCGCCATGATGATCTTCCATCGCTTCGCCGATATAGGCTGCTGCGAGGGTGGCAAAAATTAGTGCTTGAATGGCGCTGGTAAATAGTCCCAAAGCCATTACTGGCAGAGGCACGAACAAGGGTACTAATAGTACCAGCACTCCCACGACTAGTTCATCAGCTAAGATGTTACCGAATAAACGGAAGCTTAGGGACAGGGGTTTTGTGAAATCTTCAATAATCTTGAATGGCAACATGAAGGAAACTGGTTGCACATAGTTACCGAAATAACCTAAACCCTTTTTGCTGAATCCTGCATAAAAATACGCTAACGATGTCAACAACGCTAAGGCAACAGTTGTGTTAATGTCGCTTGTGGGTGCTGTCAGTTCGCCCTCTGGCAGATGAATTAACTTAAAAGGAACTAGTGCCCCTGACCAATTTGACACAAAAATGAACAAAAACAAAGTGCCTACGAACGGCACCCAGGGGCGATATTCTTTCTCGCCAATCTGGTTTTTGGCCAAATCTCGAATAAATTCTAGGGCGTACTCCATCAAGTTTTGTAAGCCACTAGGAATCCTTTTGACGTTACTACTGGCCAAGACGGAAGCTAGGACGAGTACGCCAATAACAAACCAAGATGTGAGAAACACCTGACCATGTAGCTTCAAGTTGCCTATTTGCCAGTACAGGTGCTTACCCACTTCCAATTCAGCAAGCGGAAGGGAGTAGACATTCAGAAAATTCAGCATTTTCTTTCCAATTCAATCGTTTCTCCAATTTTACCTGGAGAAGAGGAGCGTTTTAAGGTTGCCGGAGCGTGGATGAGTCAGAGATTAGCGCTAACCTAACTACATAGATGATGAGTGTGGCTTTGTAGGTCAGAAATCCCAAGAATATGGGTAGTATATGCAGTTGATTCAACCGTGATGCCAGGAGAATCAGCACTACTAACAAGGCTAACCGAGTTTTGCTCAGTTCTTGTTTTTCCCTTCCTAACCTTTCAACATCTTTCGCCAACATCCTCAAGTAAAGCACACCTGCACACGCCCCTAATAAATAATTTAGAGCAATGTTTGGTGAATAAGCAATCCAGACGGAGATAAAGATTATCCCTGTTAAAACAAGTGTGATCAATATCAACTCTCGATAGAGTTGATAAAACTCCTCCATGGAGGCGTAGACTGGTTTTGTGTCCTCAAAACCAGATTTCTCATCTTGTTGTGCTGTCTGATTGGGCGTAATTGGTTCGTCTGACAAGCTCACGGCATTTGAAACTAGTACAGTTTAAATATGATGACCGCACATCCAGTCAGCCAAATCATATCACGTCGCGGTAACAATACTTTAGAAAAAAACAATTAACTTATTTTTGGTCAGTGGTGACAGCATCATTTCTTACTTATTTTTTATGCGGCGGGGATCAGTAAGAGTAGTTGTTGTTGGCAAAGGTGTCTGACTCGGTTTAAGTCTAGCTCGACTTAGGTTAAAATATCCGCCAATGTGGCAGAACTATGGAGGGTTTTCCTAGTGTCTCCTCAATAGACATAAATAGCAATAAATGATTTTAGCCGATCACTCTCAATAATTTCTTAAAGAGCGATCGCTAAATTAGCAATTAAATTACGCCATTATACTTAACCGGGTGTCAGTAAAATGAGATGTTGTTTGCAAAGATTTCTGACTCCATCTAACCCAAACTGGACTTTGGTTAAAATCTCTGCTACGGTAGATTTACCATCACAGCTTTTCATGAATTAAAATTCGACATTTCTATGGAAAAAATATCACATCCAGATATTATTGTCACCAGTCCAGATGGAGAATATTTGATTATTGTTGAAGTAAAATCCAATGATGTTAGCAAGCAACGTCAATATGGTATGAATCAGCTTGAACGCTTAATGATTGAATTTGGTTGCTCCATTGGCTTACTTGTGGCAGGAGAGCGTGTTATTGTCCTCCAGGATTCTTTTGATGACTCTCATGGTTCATCAATTCGCGTAGTTGGTGAAGCAAAGCTTCCAAATTACTTATTACCACCAGCAGATGAGCAATGGCAGGGAAACCCTTACCTTGAGTTTGAATCACAAGTTCAGCGATGGCTAGAGAAATTGAAACTTCAAACCAGTACAGACAGTTTACCAGATGATTTGAGAAATTTGTTTGGTGGCCGGATAATCAATCTTCTGCGACTTGGTGAAATCAGGGCTGGTGGACCTAGGGCGTGGAGTAAATTTGTAAAATGAAGCCTCAAGCGGTTTTTGTCGAAACAAACTGGGTGGTAGATATTGTTGCACCTGCACATTTACAGAGTCAACAAGCATCTCAATTGCTTTCACTAGCGGAAGCTGGAGAGTTTGAGTTATATCTACCTGCTATCTGCCTAACAGAAGCGCGTGAAACTATACCCCGACGATTCACTCCACGCTCTCGTTCTGAAGATTTACGTAAATTTGTCAAATGGGCTAAAACAGCAGGGAAACTGACTACAGAAGATGCCAATGCAGCGTTTCGAGTATTTAATCAGTTTGATGGATTAGTTGCTAATGAACTAACCAAAGTTCCAGAAAGATTGATTTCATTAGCTAAACATCCAAATTTGAATGTTTTTCCACTTTCAGAGTCTATGCTGGAAAGGCAAGTTTCTATTGGTGCAATGGATACTTCCCTAAAACCTTATGATATGGCTGTACTGGCTGCAATCCTTGTCAGGGCTGAGGATTTGCAACAACAAGGATATTCATGGGTCGGCTTCTGTGAACTAGATTCTGATCTTCAACCTTGGGATAAAAATGGTGTATTAAAACCTATTCTTAGTGATCTCTACAAAGCTTCTCGAATCTGGGTGTATCGAGATTTTTTGGTGGAAGATGTAGATGAACTTCCCCAAATTTGGTTTTCTTCTACTTAACCGGGTGTCAGTAAAATAAGATGTTGTTTCCAAAGATTTCTCACTCCATCTAACCCAAACTGGACTTTGGTTAAAATCTCGGCTACGGTAGATATACTATCACAGTTTTGCATAAATTCTAATTCTGCTGGTGATAAGTTAACAATTTGATAATCATAGTTAAATATACATTGACTGGGAAAACCATCTATACAGGGGTTAAGTTCGGGAATAGCTGCTAATAAGTTATCTGCTGACCAATCGGTTTTGGGTAAGGGAGGACGACTGAGAAAAAATTCATAATGTGCTACTTCTGGATTCAATAATTCTACTAATCTGTACCGTTGACGTTCGGTGAGTTCTGCTGCTCGCTCAATTAACTCCGGTGCTTTTTCTAACAAATTTTCCAATTGCCAAAAACTAGGATTTGAGAAGCCTACAAAGTCTAAGCCAGAAGCGTCTATTAATGTAAATAATGTATCAATATTGTAATCAGTTTCCTGGGGATGTACGTACATATCAGCAAAACATTCATCCCGCTGATTTTCTAATGACCATCTTTCTTGTTCGCGCTTGACAATACGGTTATTTTCTGGTAAAGAAGCAAAGATTTTTCTACCAATGTGAACACCATCTTGATAGTCACCACGTTTTTTACCTTGGAGAAGTGCGATCGCTTGTTGCATTAGTTGTATTTCCCATCTTCCTATTTCTCCATAGACAAAGATGTGCATTAATCCACCTGGGGCAAGTTTTTTCGCTAATGCTTGAATACCAGGAATAGGATCGGGTAAATGATGAAGCACACCAACGCAATTAATTAGATCAAATTGTCCTGGTATCTGTTCAACATCATAGATACTCAGATGATGAAATTCTACACGGTCAGCACCGGAGCTTTGACAGCGTTTTTTTGCTACTTCTAAAGTTCCCGCACTTAAATCTATGCCTACTACCTGTGCATGGGGGTTAAGATGTACTAAATATTCTGTTCCTACCCCTGAACCACAACCAGCATCTAAAATACGGATATGTTGATTTTCGGGTTTTCTCCCGGTACAAAAATTGTAAGCAGCTAACCAATTCCAGCGCCAATTATAACCTGGTGGTGGTTGATCTAGAATGGGTTCTGGAGGGAAAGGGTAGGTATCATAGAGTTTCGCAACAGCAGCACTGACTTGGGAGTTGGACATAATTACGGGTAACGCAGCATTTCTGATTTTAACGGATAGGGGGATTTTGGGCAAATGTATTATTTGTGGTGAGGATTTACGCCAAATATACCTCCCTAAACCCCCATTTTTGATATCTGTGCCTGGGATGTTTTATTTATCCTGTAACTTGTGAGTAAGTCCTAAAGTATTGACAAAAAACATCATTGATGATCACACTCTAACTAAGAGGTGTTTTGAAACTCCCAAAGTATTTAGTTTTATAATCAAGAAGCATCGCAATCATTAATACAAATTAAAAACAATGGGAATATTTGGATTTGGAAAAAAATCAGCTATGCCAACATCCGAGCAAGCACTGCCAGGACGGGACGAAGTAATGCGAGTACCAGCACTTCATTATGTGAACAAAAATCCCCTCAAAGCACCTTTTCCCCAGGGATTAGAAACTGCTATGTTTGGTTTAGGCTGTTTTTGGGGTGCAGAACGCAAATTTTGGCAATTATCAGGAGTTTACACTACGGCAGTAGGTTATGCTGCTGGTTACACACCCAACCCCACTTACCAAGAAGTATGTAGCGGTATGACGGGTCATAATGAAGTGGTGTTAGTTGTATTTGAACCGAAAATAATTACTTATTCCCAACTCTTGAAAGTCTTCTGGGAAAGCCACAACCCCACCCAAGGAATGCGTCAAGGTAACGACACTGGTACTCAATACCGTTCGGGAATTTACGTCTATTCTGAAAATCAAAAACAACTAGCAGAAACATCACGAAATGTTTATCAATTAGCTCTCAAGGATGCAGGTTATGGTACAATTACCACAGAGATATTAGATGCACCTGAATTTTACTATGCTGAAGAATACCATCAGCAATATTTAGCCAAAAATCCCGGTGGTTATTGTGGTTTAGGTGGTACTAATGTAGCTTGTCCCGTAGGTCTTGCGGAAGCGCAGGTAAGTTAAAAGCACGAAAATCAACATAATACTCCTCGGTTAAGGCTAAAAAGTCGTTATATCGTAGGTTGGTTTGACTCAAGTAAACCTAGCAAAATCGTTGACAATGTTGGGTTTTGCTGTCGCTCAACCCAACCTACAACCAACCTACATTTCCTTTTTTATTTTTTTATTAAACTATGGACTTATTTAAAAGCTCACTAATTGGTTTAAAAGCTGACTCGTTCCGTCATCCTCTAGACTTGGAAGCTACTAAAACCCTCAAGCAAATCCCTGGTTTAGATATGATGGTGAGAAATTGGCTCAGTCCAATGGCTGAACAGGTTTTTTATGTAGAAAATATCGCTTCTAGTATTTTAGTAGGAGAAAAACAACTTCCAGAATTACACAAATTATTATTAGAAGCTTGTCAAATTCTTGACATTGAGCCGCCTCAATTATATGTGCGTCAACATCCAGCCCCTAATGCTTATACCTTTGCTATGCGGGGTAAACAGCCTTTTGTGGTTATCCACACATCCTTAATTGAGATATTGACACCAGCAGAAATACAGGCTGTAATTGCCCATGAATTAGGTCATCTCAAATGCGATCACAGCCTGTATTTAACGCCCGTGAATTTACTCATTTTAGCGGCTGCATTTGTGCCAAATATTGGCACTGTGTTAGCACAAGCTATGCAGTCACAATTATTAGAATGGATACGTTGTGCTGAGTTTACCTGTGATCGTGCCGCTTTGTTAGCCACCCAAGACCCTAAAATAGTCATGTCAGTATTAATGAAGTTAGCCGGTGGTTCTCCCAGTTTAGCACCTCAATTGAATTTAGATGCTTTTATTGACCAAGCTCGTGCCTATGATGACATTAGTAAAACGGAATTGGGGGAAATGGTGAAATCTGCCCGCACAGCCCAATTAAGCCACCCTGTCCCCGTATTGCGGGCGCGAGAAATTGATCGGTGGGCGAGTAGTCTAGAGTACCAAAAATTAGTGGAAAGTCACAGTATTAATCATCGAGACGAAACTGCATCCCCAGGAGGTTGGCGTAATTGGTAGGTTATATCTTAGGTTTTGAAACTGATCTTGCTAGATAAATTACCTTTACGCAACATGAATCTATCACCGATTAATTTATTCGCATACGAACAACTGGCAAAAGAGCATCTTTCCCAGATGGCTTTTGATTATTATAGTAGTGGTGCATGGGATGAAATTACGCTGCAAGATAATCGCGCCGCGTTTGCAAGAGTTAAACTTCATCCAAGAATGCTAGTAGATGTTAGTGAAGTTAACTTAACTACCAAGATTTTAGGGGCATATTTGCGATTACCTCTGTTAATCGCGCCCATGGCATTTCAGTGTCTGGCGCATCCAGAGGGTGAAAATGCTACAGCTTTAGCTGCGGAAATTACTGGTGTAGGTATGGTGTTGAGTACATTAGCTAATAAGAGTTTAGAAGAAGTAGCTACTGTCGCTAATGGTTTACAATGGTTTCAACTTTATATCCACAAAGATCAGGGTTTAACTAGGGCTTTGGTGGAAAGAGCCTATAGAGCGGGCTACAAAGCGATTTGTCTCACCGTAGATGCTCCCGTGTTGGGAAAACGAGAACGAGACCAACTTAATCAGTTTACCCTACCTGCTGGTTTACAGCTTGGTAATTTCACCAATATCTCCGGTTTAAAGATTCCCCAGGAACAAGGAGAATCTGGTTTATTGACTTATTTTAGCGAGCAAATTAACCCCGCAGTCACTTGGAAAGACTTGCAATGGTTACAATCTATTAGCCCCCTACCTGTGGTCGTTAAAGGAATTTTACGATCTAATGATGCGGTTCGGGCTGTGGAATATGGCGCTCAAGCAATTGTTGTTTCTAATCATGGCGGTAGACAATTAGACGGAGCGATCGCTTCTCTGGATGCTCTAACCCCAATTGTAGCGGCAGTAAACGGACGGGCAGAGATTTTGTTAGATGGGGGGATTCGTCGAGGCACAGACATACTTAAAGCCTTAGCACTGGGAGCAAAGGCTGTACTCATTGGCCGGCCTGTGTTATGGGGATTAGCAGTGGCTGGAAAAACTGGTGTATCTCATATCATCTCCCTACTAGAGGATGAGTTAAAGGTAGCAATGGCACTCAGTGGATGTCCCAGATTGGAGGATATTGATTCATCAATTGCTGACTAAAAAATTTCTCAAAAAAAATCTCAATACCTATTGCCAAAATCAAAAAATAGGTTATAATAAGAAAGTTACACCCAAGGGCGGGTGGCGGAATTGGTAGACGCACCGCACTCAAAATGCGGCGACCGTGAGGTCATAGGAGTTCGATTCTCCTCCTGCCCATGTCTTGTCAATAAGTAAGCTTTGTTAGTTATTGGTCTTGTATTGTTGATTAACAGTTACCGATGCTAATATCAACGCTAACAGTTGATCTATCTGCCGCTACAAGAGCTTTTTCAGTCTTGTATTTATGGTGATAAACCACCTATCAGCAATTCTTGAAATCACACAATCATGAATTGCCGTAAATGGTAAAGACTCCGCTCATCCTAGCCAACCGATTGACGGTAATTTACCTCTTACTCTTAGTATAGTAATATGAACTGTATCTGTAATTATAGTTATATCCGAATCTTCGGAATTTCTCGCCGTTAACTACTACTCCTAGTAAATTGATGGGAGATGCTTTTAGGGTATCAATAAGTTGCTTTAAGGCAGATTTATCTGTTTTATCAATTCTCACAACTAGCATGACACCATCAGTATGAACTGCTACCAGTCTAGCATCTACTAATCCTGACAAGGGAGGAGAATCATAAATCACTAAATCAAAATTCTCAGAGAAATAGTCCATCATTTGACCCATTTTATCTGATGAGAGCAACCGCGCCGGATCAGGTGGTAGAGGACCTGCGGTAATCACAGATAAATCATTAAGTCCGGGCATTTCTTGAATTACTTGGTTGACATCTATATCTGAAGAAATTAAACTACTTATTCCCCAGATATTATTTAATTGTGTTAGTTTATGAACCTTGGATTTGCGGAGGTCACAATCTACAAGTAATACTTTTTTCCCCATAATAGCGGCTGTTTTTGCCAGACTAAATCCCACCGTACTTTTACCATCTCCGGGGACAGCAGAGGAAACAACTAAAGACTTAATTGGTCGATCAGAATTAAGCAATTGAATATTACTATATAAAACTTGTAAAGATTCCCAAAATGATCCTTGACCATAATAATAGCTGGATCGGGAACGGCGACGAGCAGAAGTGTTAGATATTTCATCACCGGCGATCAGAGGGTCTACAACTACCTCTGGTTCTTGGTCTTTACCTATGTTTGTCAGGTTTAAAGATGGATTCCGCACTAAGTTTTTATTAAAGGGAAGAGATCCTAATAAAGGCAGTCCTATCTTATCCTGGACATTTTCAACACCGTGATAGGTATTATCAGTCTGTTCCCGGAGAAAAGCAGCACCTATGCCTAATAAAGAACTAGCCACAAATCCCAACGTTAAATTGCGGGTAATATCTGGAGAAATTGGATATTGAGGCTGAAAAGCTGCTTGGATTAATTCCCAAGGTAGTTCTGTTTGGGCTATTTCTATTTGCAGTTGTTCACGAGCCGCTAAAAAGCGATTTAAACTTTCATTGGCTATTTGTAAATTCCGCAGGATTTCAGTATATTGCCGAGACAAAACTGGCAACTGGTCTAATTTCAATTGCACTTGTCTTTCTACTTGTGCTATGTATTGATTGTCTACTTCTATTTTCTTAATTACATCCGTAGCTTCAGATATTCTGATATTAATAGTGCGTGCGGCTTCTGCTTCAATAATAGGTAAAAGGTTGGCTCTTTTTTCTTGTAAGGTGCGGATAACTGGGTTATCCGGTTGAAATCGAGTTAATTCTCCAGATAGCTGGGTGTCTAATTGGCGTTGTTGACCAATTAGGGTTTGATAAAGAGGGGCAGTATTGAGAATTGCTAACTGTTCTTCACGTCTCTGTAGCCTGTCATAATTAGCTCTGGCAGCGGTTAACTGTTGATTTATGGTTAGTCTTTGTTGTGCCAAAGATTGAATTTGCCCAGAAATTACTTCAGATTGGTTTTCTGGATCAATAAAATTGTATCTTTGGCGGAACACTTGCATTTCTTTTTGCAACTCTCCTAGCCTAGTTCGAATTTCAGGTAGTTTTGCCTCCACAAATTGGACTCCCTGACGGAGCTTTGTTTGCCGCTTGTTGAGACTATATTTTAAATAATAATCAGCCAGGGGATCTAGTATAAGTTTAGTTTTTCGATTATTATCACTTTTATAGCTAACTTGGATTATTTTTGATTGTCCCAAGCGACGAATAGTTAATCCTTGCAAAAGGGTATAATAATTAATATCAGGATAAGATCTTTGGATTTCTTTAATAAAATCTCGCAGCAGTTCTGGACTTTGGAGAACTTGAATTTGGCTCTCATAATCTAGTCCAGTTGGTTTAAGGACATTAGCGAGTCCTACGTCGATTTTCCCTAGTTCAGAGTCACTATTAACAGGTTCAACTAATATTTGGAAGCCGCTTTCATAAATTGGTACTTGTTTAAAAGTTGTATAAATAACACCACCCATAGCAACGGAAGCAACTCCTATGATGATAATTGCTCGGCGCTGTAAAAGACCAAAAAGGGATTTGAGGTTAAAATCACTAGCCTCTTCTGAAAATTGGGAAAATGTGGGATTTGAAAATAATGTAGGAACAGGAGTAGAAACAGGAGCCGTACTACTCCCGTAATTTTTGTCGTTTGTAATTTGTTGGTCAAGCATAGCTTTTTTGCGGGTGAATAACCAAGGATATGTAACTGTTTTCTACCTTCATCAGTCATAGTTTAGCAATTTTTAACGCTGATCACCAATAACTACTAAAATCTATTGGTCATATTATATCAATATGCGGTTCAGAAAATTCAGAACCCCAATAAGCATGACTTAAAACCCACATTCCGCTAATTTTTGCTAGTGTCTGATGCTAAATTTTCCCATTCCGCCCTTTTTTTGATTGGTTGAGCCGGATTTCCTGAGTAGACGATATTGGCCTCTAAGGATCTTCCTGTGACACTACCCAATGCTAAAACTGCTCCTCGTCCAATAGTAACACCAGGTCCGATGACTGATTTTGCTGCTATCCAACTACCCTCTTGAATATAAATAGGAGCAGGAATTAGTTCAAAGTTGGGATGATTCCAGTTATGATTACCAGTACAGAGATAAACTCCTTGGGACAAACAAACATGATTTTCGATGGTAACATTAGCTAGATTATCAATCCAGGTATCTTCTCCAATCCAAACGTGATTACCAATGGTCAAGCGCCAGGGAAATTTAATTTTTACTCCTGTTTTTATACGTACACCTTTACCTATGGTAGCACCAAACAGCCTCAGTATGGAAACTTTGATAGATGATATAGGCAGCCAATAACTCTCCACTAGGGGTGAGCCAATGAAGTACCATAAAATTTGTTGACTGTATGGCGCTCCAGGTGTATAACTGCCAAGTGTGTAATTATCTAAGCGCATAAGTAATTGCTTAATATATTATTTTTTCTGCTTCTATTATAAGTATACTCAGAAATAGTTATGATAAAACTCACTGAAATGTATAGTACCATCCATGCCAACAATCCATAATAGCACCTTTGAGGATGAGACCATAGATGAAGATTATTAAAAGTGCAAGGATTTTCTTTTTACGGATGCGATTTGCTTGCAGTAGCACTTCGCTATTATTAATTAATAGTACATTAATAGTACACACCTATTGTGGGAAATCCGCATAAAGCACTATAAGTTTACCTTCGTAAATTGCCAATAGGAGGAACAGCAATGACAGTTACAACGGTTAAAAAGATGACCTTTGAGGAATTTCTTAATTATGACGATGGTACGGACGCTTTATATGAATTGGAAAACGGAGAATTAATATCCATGCCTTTTGAAAGTGAGATAAATCGTCGAATAGCGATGTTTTTAGTTGCCTGTTTTCTAAAATTAGGTATTCCATATTATCGGTTGAGTATGAAAACGGAAATGGTTGTAAATAGTCGTCAAGTTGGGGTGCGTGTTCCTGATCTAGTGGTGTTTTCTGAGGAGTTAGCTCAGATTATGGAAGGGGCTACACGCTCTCTAATTTTAATGGATATGCCATCACCTGTGTTGGTGGTTGAGGTGGTGAGTCCAAATCAAGAAAATCGGGATTATCGTTACAAGCGTTCTGAGTATGCTGCACGGGGAATTGCTGAATATTGGATTGTTGACCCCATTGCCCAAAAGGTGACAGTATTGGAATGGGTAGAGGGTTTTTATGATGAGCAGGTATATGTGGGAGATCAGGTAATTGGTTCTCTTATATTTGCTGATTTGAAGTTGACTGTTGCTGAGGTTTTACAGGGTTGACACTCACTAATGAACCTCTTATTTTGACAAAGGTATTGATAATACTAAGGAATATTTTAGTTGTTTAGGCGCTTAGGCGATCGCGGACAAAGTCAAGCAGAGAGTTGGCGATTACTAGGAAGTTATTTCCTTTTTGCTGATTCAGCGTGGTGGGAATAATTTGGTTCCTATCAGCATTATATTCATATAAACCATAATCATAATCTTGTAAGAAATTAATTAAGTCGTCTTGTTGGTAACCAAAGTTATTCACACAATCATTTATTTCCATAATCCACACGCAAGGAAGCTGTTTTTGCAATAAAGAAGTTGCCCCCTGTAAGGCTAATAATTCTGCTCCTTCAATATCAATTTTTGCTAACGTGAGGTTATTTAAAGATTCGTGCTGGAGCAGATTATCAATCGTATCAGTGGCAACTACCACTGTATTATCAGTAGGTTCTGCTGTAATAAAGGGCATGGAATCACCTTCAGCAAGGTTAAGAGCAGTACTTCCAGTGAAGTTAGATACTGCTAATGGGTAAGTTTTCACTTGCTGCAAATGATTTATCTTTAAATTTTCCTCCAACCGAGCATAATTTTTAGGAAGTACCTCAAAACTATAAATTGTGCCAGATGTGATTTTAGATGCAGCCAATAGTGTATATATGCCTATATTAGCACCAATATCGAGAAAAGAATCTTCGGCACGTAAATATCTCAGCAGAAAATTCATTTCATGATAATCATAAAGTCCACAGTATAGGACTGCTGAAGCTGAACGACTATCAGGATAGCAGCGAATTTTGACTCCGTTAATAACTTGATGATCAATATATTTGTTAGTTAGACGTTTATAGAACTGCCAACCCATAAATTTGAAAACAGATTGGATTTTTTTGTCTTGGCAGTTAGGATGCGACAAAATATATCTAAGAGTTGATATAGCAAAAATATTGTTAGAAAGTTTCATTTTTGACAAGATGTAAGTGTATAACTGGAAAGTTCAATTCTTGAAAGTAAAAAGCTTTAACAGCTTCTCGAATATTGGCTTTGAGTTTTTCCCAAGAATCTCCTTGGGTAAAAATGTCTTCGGTGAGACATTCAGTAACAAATCCCCCGTCTTCTGCTTGGGAAACTTCAAAAACCAGTGTATTTACCATCAGATTAACTCCTAGCAATAAAGAGCAGGTTATTTGAGCCAATTAATTATCTATTTTCTCTGCTTCTATTATATGTATAGCCAGCAATATTTCTGCTAAAACTCTCTGAAATGTATAGTACCATCCATGCCAACCGTCGAGAATACCACCTTTGAGGATGAGACAATAGATGAAAATTATTAAAGGTGCGAGGATTTTGCGTTTACGAAGGCGATCGCCTATACTAAGTTCATGCTCTGGTGTTTCTAAAAGTTTTTTACTTTCAATTACCATATAACGATCTTGCGCCCATAACCAACGACTCAATGGTTTGCGATCGTCGTGGTGGATGTATGCTGATAATTGACTAGATTTACCTTGTACCACAACTCTATGAGCGTGTCCATCATCTTGATAAATTGCTTTTTCCCTTTTGTAAAGAACTTTGCGGGGTGGAAGCAAAGTACCGCGTAAGGGTTTACCAAAAACACAGTATTTGAACCTGACACTATAGCTATTTATATCTGACTCTATTGGTAAAGATGTAATTTCCCGAATTAAATCATCGGTTAATATATAATCTGCATCTAGCGATAGTACCCATTCTGATGTAATTTTTAATAGTCCGTAATTGCACTGACTAGCAAAGGAATCGAATTTTCTAGGAAATACTTCTACTTGAGGATATTCAGACAAAATTTCTAATGTTGTATCTGTGCTATAACTGTCAATAACAATGATTTTACTTGCCCATTTAAGTTTTTCCAGAGTACGATTAATGTTATTTTCTTCGTTATAGGTAAGGACGAGAGGTGTAATTTGTTCTAACATGAGGATATTCAAATATATTCTTGTTATTGAACTATGGTACTAGAACACAACATAGTTTTCCAAAGATAGGGAAATCTACCCGCAAACTTAAACTTGATATTTGTATAGTTCTCTGATTTAAGTAAAGCCGTCATAGTTGGTACGGAAAAGAATTTGATATGACCACCATCCCAAAGAGCGGTAAAATGGTTGTCCATTTTCCCCGTAGCAGCCATCACTAGGTTTTTTAGATAACCATGATAGGGTGTGGTTAGGATTAACCCACCATTGGGTTTCAGGCATTTTTTAGCGTTTCTGACTAATTCTTTAGGATAAAATAAATGCTCAATTACCTCAACAGCAATCACAATATCAAAGTTGTTTCCTAGTTCGGAGTATGGTAAATCGTAAATACTACCTTGAATAAAGCGACAATTGGGAAAACTTTGATTAGCTAATTTTACACCTGATTCAGATTCTTCAACACCAACAACTTCATAACCCTGCTGTGCTAGGAAATTGCTCAAGCTACCATTACCACAACCAAGATCCAAAATCCGAGGTTTTTGGTTGTTATCGGGGGGGGGTAGCATTTCTGACATCATTTCCATAAGTGGTTTTAGCAAATAATTGTGATGATGTTCAGCTTGACTATTTTGATAGGAATATTCGTATTGGTTGGGTATGGTAGTCATTTGTTTTAGGAGGTTATTTGGTAAGTTATGGGGGTTAATGTATTTTACATAAAAAAATAAGGGGCGATCGACTGTTGGATTTTTGCTATAATTACTTATGTTTGTCTTTTATTCACATCTTTCTGATTATCCCATAATCCGCCAGGGAATTAATTCCCTGTCTAATAGCTCAAGTCTACTCAAGTAGAGATACACAACTAACGTAGTTAAACCAAAGTCAAACAGTGTCAATTGCTGATAATTCGCTCTCTGATTGACCTGACTTCAGGTTCTAGAGTCTGGGGCTTATCCTTGCCCGTTATCGCTTCGGTCTCCATCAAGGAATCCCGAAACTTCTGACTTCTTTCTAA